>NZ_JAHUTS010000007.1:0-244883 GCF_019209835.1 Enterovibrio paralichthyis
CGCGAGGGTAAGGGCTGTGGTCAATTGCAAAATAAAAGGCTCTAAGTATGGGGACTTAGAGCCTTTATAAGCCATCTGTTGGATCGTTCAACCGATCATTTATCTCTTAACTGATCGGCATTACCCGGAAGGGCCTTTTCTCTCACTGTATTGTCTCTGACAACCTCAGAGAGAAGCCCCGTCAAACACATCTGCGGGTAACTTGGTGGTGTCCAAACTGTCGATACATCCCAGATTCACACGATAGTGACCCGGTTTGCGCACCGTCTGGTGGAATGGGTAAATTCCGCACTGGCGACAAAAATGGTGTTTACCCACATCACTGCCAAAGGTGTAGGTGGCCAGCGCACCTTCATCCGCCGTGATGGTGATTTGCTCCGGCGACAAAGTAAACGCGCTCATCAAGGCGCCTTTACGCTTACATATTGAGCAGTTACAACGCAGGCCAGATTTAATTTCCTGCTCTTCAAATTCAAAGGTGACTGCGCCACAGTGGCAACTTCCGTTGTATTTCATATGCTGTCTCCAATTTAAACGCAACTCGCGTTATTGAGCATTTTTAAATCATATATGCAGATCTTGCAGAAGATGAATTGTATTCTGAAAAAGCGGGAGCAAATTGCAGTGTCGGGATTCAAACCATGAACAGAAAAGTCATCATCAACGGTAAAGAGATCACCAACCCAATCGTCATCATGGCGATTCAGGCTGGCGCACTGATCATCGCCGCACTGGCTATCGCCTTCTTCTTTTTTGTTGTTTTGCCACTGATTGGCATATTTATCGGTTCAGTGTTTATCGCCGTTATTACCCTGCTGGTGGTGATCGCCCTGTTGGTGATTCTGGGTGTTTACGGCAGTGTCATTATGGCTTACCTGTCTTCGCTGTTCAGCGGAAGAAGGCAGTAAACGCAAGCTCTCCCTTTCCCCGTTAATCGCGGTTAAACCTGAGTACCCTGCCCGCATCGCTTTCCGTTCTTTTTCCTTCAAACATAGAAAACACGCCATTGACCAGCACATGCACAATGCCAGATGCATACACGCGCGGCTGCGAAATACTGCATTCACTTTTCACCAGCGCCGGGTCAAAGACCGTGATATCGGCATAAAAGCCCTGCCTGAGTTGCCCACGTTGTTTTAGTCCCAACCTTTCCGCGGGCAACGCGGTTAACCGGCGGATGCCTTCAGCAAGGGAAAGGACGGCATTTTCCCGCACATAGTTTTGCAAGAAACGGGCAGCCCAGCCGTAGCCACTCAATGAGCCAATGTGCTCTTTCAATACGCCATAAGGCGCCAACGCCAACGTGTCTGAGATGACGCCACACTCCGGTTGGCTAAGGCAAAGGCGGATATCGTCATCGGAAAAGTTTTTCGATGTCCAAAGCACCGCTGCCATTTCTTCCTCTTCAAGCAACAGGTCAAACACACAGTCATAGGGCGATACATTCCGCTGCTTACTGATCTCGTCGAAACTCATGCCCACCGATGCCGCATTGGCTTTGGAATACAGCAGCACAATGTCCTGCCAACGGTTAGCCGACACCAGCCGCCACATCGGCGTAGGATTTTGTTTGATCTTTTCGCGCTGCACCGGATCCTGCAGTCGCAAACGGATCGCATCCTCTCCGCCTTCCAGCGCCCAGGCAGGTAAAATCTGCATCATACTGGTATGCGCCCAGGTGTGCGGAATGACATCAAACCCCACATCAACGCCGAGTTTCCTCGCCGATGCAATCAACTCAAGGGTATGGGGCACGGCATTTTCGGGTGCACCAAACTTGGGTTGAAGGTGGGAAATCTGCAAACGTACGCCGGACACCCTTGCCGTTGCCAGCGCTTCGGAAAAGCCCAGATCGTAAAACACATCGCGGTTGCGAACGTGAGTCGCGTATAAAACCCCGTGTTTGGCGGCCACTTCACACAGCGGCACCACATGTTCCGGCGAGGTCAGTTTCCCTGGCCAGTATTCAAGGCCGGATGAAAATCCCATCGCCCCTTCCTGAATGGATTTGTCGAGGAGCGCGGCCATTTCCTGCACTTTCTGGTGGGATGGCGCGTTTTTCTCATTGCCCATCACAGCGCGGTAGAGTGATCCATGGCCGACAAACGCCGCCACATTCACCCCCAGTGAACGCGCTTCCAATCGGTCGAGGTACTCGCCAAACGAACGCCAACCAAACTCCACACACCCTTTTTTAAAACCGAATGACATCTCCTGCGCGTCGTGGTCACAGGCTGCAGGCGCACTGCTGAAACCGCACTGGCCGACAACTTCTGTCGTCACACCCTGATGCACCTGGCTTTCCGCGCGTTTGTTTGCCAACAAGGTAAAATCCGAATGGGTGTGCATATCAATAAAGCCCGGGGACACAGCCAAACCGGTCACATCAACGTGTGAGTGCGATTCCGCCGCCGACAAATCGCCAATCGCCGTGATTTGCTGGTTTTCAATGCCAATATCCGCGATGTATCCCTCGCCGCCCAAACCGTCGTAGAGGGTTCCACCTTTCAATACCAAATCAAACATGAGCATTTCCTCTAACGCATTGGGCCAAGAACCAGATCAGGCAGGAAGGTCACCCAACCGGAGAAAAAGACGAGCAGCAGGATCATGAGCACATAAGGAATAAGCAACGGCAGAACGCCGATAGATATCTGCTCGATGGTGTCGTTACTGATACGGGAAGCAACAAACAGGTTTACCCCGATGGGCGGTGTCAGGAAGCCGATTTCACAGGTCATGACGGTGAACACACCAAAGACCACAGGGTCGATACCCAGACTGGTGACCAGCGGGAAGAAGACCGCGGTGAAGATGATGATCTGCGGAATACTTTCCAGCCACATGCCGACGATGATGTAAAACACACCAATCACCAGCCAAGGGGAATCAATCAGCCCCTGGAACAAGTTGAGCACGGCATCTGGAATATCAAACAGGGTCACAAGCTGACCGAATGCCTTGGTCGACCCGAGGATGATCAATACGGTGCCGATAACGATGGCGGTGAACTTGAACGCCTGGAACAGTTTCGCCCACGTCAAGCCGCGGTATATCACCAAGCCGACAAACAAGCCGTATGCCACCGCGACACCCGCCGCTTCGGACGGCGTGAAAATGCCGGCATAGATACCACCCAGGATCAGGATCGGCGCAAACACTGCCCATTTCCCATCCCATAACGCTTCAAGCAAAGGACGCCACTGGAAACGCTCACCGGTACCGCCGTAGCCGTTCTTCATTGAGATAACAAAGACCACCAACATCAACATCAATCCCAGCAGTAACCCGGGAACAATACCGGCCAGAAACAGGCGCGGAATGGAAACATCAGTGACCAACGCAAAAATAATCAGCAAGTTGGAGGGCGGGATCATGCTTCCCAAAGCACCGGCCGCCGCAGCAATGGCGCCTGCAAAGCGGGAGCGATAACCTTCCTGCTGCATAGCCGGAATGGTGATAGAACCGATTGCCGCCGTGGTCGCCGGGCCGGAGCCAGACAAGGCCGCGAAAAACATACAGGCTACGACAGTCACCAGCCCCATGCCGCCTTTGTACGAGCCCACCAGTTTCTGCGCAATATTCACCAGCTTTTCTGACATGCCCCCCTGCTCCATCAATTGCCCCGCAAGGATAAACAGGGGAATCGTCACAAGTGGGAAAGGTTCGAATGCCGTCCACGCGGCCTGCGCCATCAGGGTTAAGGGAATGTCCGCAATTAACAGTCCGGCAACAGTAGCAATGCCTGCGGCAAACGGGATCGGCACGCCAATCAACATGGTCATCACGAAGATAACGGCCATCACTAATGGTCCATTCATAGCGGCAGCCCCTTGAATCCATCTTTATGCCAGCGCCAGTAGACCTGAACGATGCGGAAAAACATCAGCGAAAACATGATGGGAATAAACATCTGCACCCAGCGCTGCTCAATACCGAGCCCCGGTGTCTGGTAGGTCACTTCAAAAAGTAATTGGGTGTAGATGGTGGTTTGAACAACCATGAAAGCCACAAAGGCCAGCCACAAACCGTCGGCAAGGACGATTGAACAAATCTGAAGGCTGCGTGGCAGACGCATCACCAACATGGTGATCCTCAAGTGCGCTCTTTCCCGCACCGCCATGCAGCCGCCGAGATAGACCGAAAAGATCATGCCGTAAACCGCGGTTTCTTCAGCCCAGGGCGCAGCGGAATCAAACATAAACCGCAGCACTACCTGTGTGAGCACCGAGCAAACCACCAGACTCAGGAAAAAGACGCACAGCACCTCTTCAAGATACTGATCTACTTTCGCCAGCATACTGCTCTCCTTTTTCGGGAAGAGGTAAGACGCTGACACCATCCTTTGGTGTCAGCAGGAAGGAGTTATTGAGGAGATGAATCAGTTATCGGCAGCCCGGACAGATTCCAGCAGGTTCTGGAAGTCTTCGCCCTTTCCGGCAGCAAACTCGTCCTGCACTTTTTTACCCGCTTCGATAAAGCCGCTCTTATCCACTTCGGCAGTTTGCATGCCCCCTTCCGTGGTGAGGAACTTACGGATATCTGCCACCTGCGCAGACACTACTTCTTTCTGGTAAGCACCGGCTTCGGCAGCCGCCCTCATCACGGCTTCACGCTGTTGGTCATCCAGCTTGTTCATAATGCGTGGGCTAGCGAAAAGCGGCGAGAAATAGGTGAAGTGTTCCAGCACCGAGAAGTAAGGCATAAATTCATAGAACTTTTGCGACTTCACAAATGGCGTACCGGCATCACCGCCATCGACGGCGCGGGTTTGTAGAGCCGTTGGGGTATCTGCCCAAGGAAGTGGGATTGCCGCAGCACCAAAGGCATCGAAGGTATCCAGCATTACCTGGTTTTTCGGCACACGCACTTTCATGCCTTTCATATCATCAATGTTGGTGATGAGGTTGCGGGAGTTGAAGAAGTCGCGGTCACCCACCACACCATACGTGAGCAGATATACACCGGTGTCTTCTTTCAGGCGATCCGCCATTTGCTGGCCGACATCCCCTTCCAATACACGGTAGGCGTGGTCTTTGCTTTCAAAAATATAGGGAAGGACAAACGCATCCATCAGGGGAAAATGAGGAGAGACGTTATTAGCAGTGATGATGTACATATCCACCGTGCCCAACTGCATCGCCTTGAATGCTTCATCTTCGGTGATCAACTGGCCGCAACAGCGGATTTTCACATCAATAGTGCCGTTGGAATGCTTTTCCGCCAGCTCTTCGAACTTGGTGGCAAGCACGCCATAACTGCTCGATTCAGCCGTCGCGTACCCCAGGTTGATCGTCACATCTTTAGCGAAAGAGACTTGGGGAAACAGCGCCAATGACGTCAGTAACATAGCTGACGGGATAAACTTCATATACTTCATTGCATTCTCCAGTTTTACTTAACTTTTCATCGCATGCTTTATCGGGAAAGCATGCTCGCCTGCCAGAACCCTTGTCCGGCGTCGTCACTCTGGTCTGCCGTTTCAACACATTGAAAAGGCGAACTCAATTAACTCTCAGGCTTAACGAAAAACATCGAGCCGCGCGTAGCGCAAAACTGGAGGGCAACTGCTTCCTCTGTACATATGTCGGGAAGTTTAGCCAGCATTCAGGAGTCAGCGGGTTGCTGCGTGTTACATCCTGTAACTGAGGGGAATAATCCGGATACAAATTACGCCCAGCCTCTCCTTTTACTCCTCAAGCATAGCCATGCTTTGATTACCTGCCTAATATCAATTAGGCATCCATCAATACCCATTAGGTATCGATATGAAAATCGAACTGAGACAAATCCGTTACTTTCTGGTCGTGGCTGAAGAACTGAGTTTCCGTAAAGCTGCACAGCGCCTGAACATGGCGCAACCAGCGTTAAGCCGCGCAATACAACAACTGGAAGACAGGTTGAACGCCCCACTTTTTACCCGCACCAGCCGCAGTGTGGTGTTAACCGCTGCCGGTGAGGTATTTCTGCAAGGATGTGGGGCAATCTGCGAACAGGTTGATGCGCTGGAAAACCGGGTGCATCAAACCGTGGCCGGTAAAGTTGGCAGTTTAGTGATTGGCTATACCGACATCGCGATCAGCGGCGAGCTTCCCGCTCTGGTCAAAGCCTTTCAGGCGATCTATCCCGATATTCACATCGACTTGGTTCATGACTTCACCTTCCAACAAACTGAGAAACTGAGGAATGGCACGCTGGATTTTGGTTTTCTGACCCTGCCCGTCAACGATCCCCAGATTGAGCACCTGAACGTTCAGCGAGATGAATTTGTGGTGGTGATGCCAGAAGGCCACCCATTGGCACAGGAGGATGAAATAGAATTGGAATGGCTGGCCAATGAGCCGTTTATCATCGGGCCGGACGCTTCATGGAACAGCTACAACCCACAAATGAAAGCACTCTGCCTTGGCGCTGGTTTCCTGCCCAACGTCAAGCAGGAAGCCTATAACGGTGAAGGGATTCTGGGGCTGATTTCAGCCAATATGGGCGTCACTATCTACGCCTCCTGTATCGCCAATTACCACCGGCGAGGAATTGCTATTAAACCCATCGCCCACTGTGATGCAGAAATCATCACCGCAATGGCATGGAACAAATCCGACACCACACCCGTGCGACAGCGCTTTATCGACTTTGTGAAGGATTTGCAGGGAGAGTGAGTGGAAATAATGCTCTTGGTTCTTCCCCCTTTTTAAGGGGGAAGTTAGATGGGGTTTTGGCTCTTTGTGTTTTGGTGGCGTGAATTGGAAAGGAACAAAACCTTTAAGTGACTTTGCTACATTAGCAATCAATAAATTACTTCAAGTATAGGAAACTTCTACAAGCAAAGGGCAAGATCTGCCCCTTTCAATAATGTGCTTAACTCCTCTGATTTCAAAGCACAACTTGAAAACCGACATCTTCGTTAACTGACTAAAGTAAGATGTTATCCCGCTTCGCCTACCTGCAAGGTCTTTTTGATAACTCCCTCCGCTAATAGCCTGATAGATAGAGATTTGTTTTGTAGCTCACCATATCTCAATGCAATAATGCTAGTTGCTATTGATCGCATTTATGGAGTGAATATGGCTAAACCAGTGGAACTTGCTAATGGAACCAGTTTCAAAACTCAATCAGAAGCAAAGAAGTATTTCAAATCTATCCTAAACTCTTCGCCTTTTGACAAGACGTTCACAACACATGATGAAGAGTTTTCAAACATACTTGCTCTATACAAACGGCATCCAGAGTTTCATTGGAAAACTAAAGACGTATCTCAAATAAAAGAGTTCACCATAAAAAGCTCAGGACAATTCCGTACTAGATGTTTCCACGTAGTTCATCAAGATGGTTCTCTCGCAGACTGGAGTTATATAACCGCTATAAGTTCACAATCAAAGAGTCAATTTCAGTGTTTTATGGACGGTGCAAGGTCTTTACTTGAAAGCCATTCCTATAGTTTTCGTGATGCGGATTTTAAAACTAAATGCGTCAGTTTCATCGAATCCCGAGGTTTTGCTACAGATACATTCCCTTCAAACTGGATATCTAGACCTGAAAAACTTCAATACCGTTCTAGCTTAACCGACGATGTCTCAAAGGATTTTCTAAATTGGTATGAAGAAATGAATTATAGAGCTTCCCTAGCGTCACTTGAGGATAGCAAATGACCATCAATATTAATCGATATTTATCAGTAGATAAAAATGCATATGATGCTTGCATTGGTTGTTTGGAGCACGAGTATGAAATAGAAGGTTACAATACCAACATAAGGCTCCACTACCTAAAGTTCGATGGTAACGGGCAGCCTATGGTTAAAGCACTTGCCAATCTACTGTACGAATTCATAATCGATTACTGCATTTCATCTGCAAATAGGCCAGCTCAACTTACCGCTAGAGAGTCCGCCAGACTGACTAAGGAAGCTAGAAAACTATTTCGTCATCCTGAAATAGATGAAGACAATCCAGATAGAACAGGTGAAGCTGGTGAGTTACTTTTGTTCTTCTTAATCGAAGCTATCTTAGGGGCTCCTCAAATGGTCTCTAAAATGGAATTGAAAACTAACCACAAAGACGAAGTCAAAGGCTCGGATGGTATTCATGCGAAGTACAACCAAGAAGATGACCTCGTAGACTTCTTTTTTGGAGAAGCCAAGCTTTACGTCGATTCAAATTCAGCTATTCAGGCAGCATTGTATAGCATTGACGACTTTCATAGTGTCGAGATGCTTGAACATGAGTTCACGATGGTGACTAAACATTTCAAGTATTCGAATGAAGAGACTAAGAAGGCTCTGACGTCTCTAATCATTTGCGGGGAGCCAGGGCCTAAAGCTCGACTAAATCACGCCTGCCTAATCGGATATAACTACAAAGACTTTAGTACTATCGATGGCGGAAATCCCAAGGCTCTAACAGAGAATTTTGTATCAAAGTTTCAAGAAGAAGGGTTACGCTTGACTAGAACTCTACAGAAAAAAATAGCCAATATGAATTGTAATCACCTTTCTTTCGAGTTTTTTTTCCTTCCGTTTCCTTCAGTAGATGATTTCAGAAATGCCTTTAATAAAGCGTTAGACTAAGGATTAGATCAGCATGAGTGAAATACTCGACATTCAAATGCTAGTAAGGAAACTAGAAAAGGCCAGCATTCAAAACCAGTTGCCCTCTAGCTTCACCTCAGAAAATACAGTTTATTTAGAAGAAAAGGAAATTAAAGCGCTTGTAAGCCATGCTTCTGTTCTATCTCTTGGAACAAGTGATGACGTCAATGAATCATACGAAATCATTACTAGGCTTCTTGAGCAAACTAACGGGAATAGCAAACTCGTTAAAGCGGCTGCTGAAGTTATCTTATCTAGGATCGGTAATTTTCCTGGTAGGGAACTATTACGACGCAGATACGCAATTGAGAGTGGCATACCTGCCCCTTTAAGACTGGAAATCATCGCTCGAGAATCAGAAAATACAATTATTGACGAGGCCGAAAATGAAATACAACTCACTGACTTCCAGCTTCAGCTGTTCAAATCATTAGAAAATGAACAAAACCTGAGCATTTCCGCACCTACATCTGCTGGAAAATCTTTTGTATTGAACCTTTCTTTATCCAATCAGATCAAAGAGAAAGAATGTAGTAGTATTGTTTATGTAGTTCCTACGCGCGCCCTAATCTCAGAAGTGTCTATGAGAGTCCGTGAAGCTATCAAACGAATTGGTCAAGATAAAGCTATTATACGAACAACACCATTTCCTGTTGATAGAAAAAAGATTCCCACCAATGTTGTATATATTTTCACACAAGAACGTCTATTGAACTTTTTAAGCGCAACAGATGTAGAGCCTGAAATAGATACTCTAATCATCGACGAAGCACACGAGATACAAAATGGTAAACGAGGAATAATCCTTCAAACAGCAATTGATGTTGCCTTAAAGAAGTTTAGTAACGCTAAACTCCTTTTTGCAAGTCCTTTGATAAAAAATCCTGAGTACTTCTTATCTCTATTTAAACGAACGACTAATGGCAAGTTCTTTACAGAAGTGATATCACCTGTATCTCAAAATATATTATTAATAAATCAAGTGGCAAGAAAAACAACCAAAATGCACACCTCATTGCTTAACAGCAAAGGGACTACAGAAATTGGTGAGTTCAACCTCCCTTTTCAACTAAGAGGTAGTAAAAACCAGCAAATAGCCAATTTGGCGCTATCGTTATCAGATGACGACTCTGTCATTGCTTTTTCAAATACTCCTTCAAGTGCAGAAGAACGTGCAATTCAAGCCTCTCAGTTAGCTCAAAGCATTGATATGAATGAAGATATAGAAATGTTTATAAGCTTCATTAAGCAAGAGATTCATCCTAACTACGCGCTGATAAACTGCTTAAGAAAAGGGATTGCTTTTCACTATGGAAACATGCCCTCGCTGCTACGTACGGGTGTAGAAGATCTTTTCCGAAATGGTGATATTAAACTCGTGTTCTGCACGAGCACTTTATTACAAGGGGTAAACCTTCCTGCTAAACACATTATTATTGAAAACCCAAAATCTGGCGATAATGGTATGACCCGTGCTGATTTCCTCAATCTGGCAGGAAGAGCTGGTCGACTACTCAATGAATTTCATGGAAATGTGTGGTGCATTAGACCTGAGGAATGGGATAGTCAGTGTTATACCGGAGATAGGCTACAAACTATCACATCATCTATCAACAACATATTGGCCGATGGTGGCACAGAGTTGCAGAAAGCAATTAATCCAGATACCTTCGAGGACTCTTGGAATGACAAAAGGCAGGATGAAGCCGATGTAGCAATAGGTAAGCTATATAGTGACTATATCGATACCAAAGATTTTTCATTCATGGAGCAATATCGCACAGATGTAAATAGCAGTGAATTGGACCAGACTATTGAACTTGTTAAATCATTAGAAGTTACCCTACCTGAAGAAATTATTAATAGAAACCAGTCATTGCGACCAGATCAGTTAGATAGGTTATATGCGAACTTGTTGGATCAAGACAATATCGAGGACTTCTACCCCATATACCCATATCTATCAGGTGCAAAGGCCAGAGTCGAAAAAATACTAGAGGTTATTGAAGTTAGCTTCGAGTGGAAACTACATGAAAAGTTCAAATCCTGGCTCAGTTTTCTAGCTTATGAATGGGTACGGGGTGTACCGATTGGGAAGATACTCCATGAAAGAGTTTCTTTTCTAGAGGATACCAAGGGAAGCGACAACATTAACCCTACTAAGGAAGTAAGGTCTTGTCTAAAAGTTCTAGAGACGGATATTCGATTTAAGATGGTGAAGTATTTTTCTGCCTATCTGGAAATTCTAAAATATATAGCTCTTGAAAAAGAGTTAGAATCTGCAGAGACAATAGAGCCTTATCACATATATCTTGAGTTCGGCTCATGTCAAAAGAGTGTTCTAAATCTAATGTCGATTGGTCTTTCTCGGTTTACTGCGATACATCTAGATAAGTGCTTTAACTTCAGTGAAAATGAGGAACCAGAAGGATATTTAGCAGAGTTGAAGCATATAAATATACATAAGCTAAAAATGCCTAAGTTATGTATAAATGAAGTAATGACGCTGGTTAGCTAATGCAACAACAATGCCTACGCTAATAGTCATAAGTATTCGCGCTAGTAGAATCAAACAACCGGAGAACATATTCAAAGCTCGGTGTTAGGTTTTGTTTGCGCTAGCTTGTCCTCAACTAGGTCGACTTCAAATATAAACTAGGGACAGCTCTTGATTTTTACCTTTCATTAGCTCAGGTATTGTGAAATCGAGTATTCAAATCAGGGGAACGAACGGTGCTGGCTCACTTTGGGACAAAACCAACCCCATCCTAACCTTCCCCTTGAAAAGGGGAAGGGACTAAAAGCTGGAGGCGCATACAGGCTTGGAGCAAAAACGCGTCAAACCAATCTTTCGGCAGGGATTTAAAACTAAGAAATGTGCTTTTGAGGATGTGGACGAAAATTGGTTCAGAACAAGCCATTCTGAACCACTTTTATCTCAGAAATTACTTTAGCGTTGCCAAAATAGTCTCAGCGTTGCTGACTTCAAATTGCTTTGGTTCTTCAACGTTAAGCTGGGTTACTACGCCATTCTCAATCACCATTGCATAGCGTTTTGAGCGAATGCCACCAAACGTGGCGGTGTCCATCTCAAGGCCGAGGGCTTTGGTAAAGCTGGCATCTCCATCACCCAGCATCCGGATCTCTGTTGCGTTTTGCGCTTCGCCCCACGCTTGCATCACAAACGCATCGTTAACAGAAACACACGCAATAAGATCAACACCCGCCGCTTTAATCTCATCAGCCAAAACGACATAACCCGGTAAGTGAGCATTAGAACAGGTGGGTGTAAACGCGCCGGGTACAGCAAAAAGCACAACACGTTTGTTGGCAAACAACTCATCGGTGTTGTGGTTTACCATCCCTTCATTGGTGAGTTCGCTCAGCGTTGCTGTAGGTAGTTTTTGACCTTTCTGGATCATGTCGCCGTTCCTTGTTTGATTGTCTTCAAGCAGTGTAACGACCCATGCATGAACAAACCACTCATTCGCGAACTGAGTCAGTCATTGTTACAGTCGTTGGGGCCAACAAATCCAGGTTTAATAACTCTTCCCCTTCACTTTCTCTACAACGTGTTCAGCGAGGATCTGCGCCGCATCAAAGACTGGCAGTTCAGTTTTCAGCACAGTCGAAATCACGGAAAGCTCGGTGCAGGCGATAAGCAAACAGCCAGCGCCTTGTTGACGAAGGTCGTCCGCCGCCTGATTCAGATCGTCGATCATTTCCGGGGTTTGGGTTTTCGCTTTCACCGCTTTAATCAGCGTCATCACTTTTTCCTGCAAATCGGCTTGCGGGAAAATGGGCGTCGTCTCGTATCGGGCAAAGGCTGGCACGTAGAGCTCGGTCATTTGCACGGCTGTCGATGCGAGCAAACCGACTTTTTTGATATCCGGAAAATGGTGGTTGATGGTAGTCGCGGCCAATTCCAGCAAATTCACCACCGGCACAGACACCGCCTCTGCCACATCTGGGTAGAACTTGTGTGCGGTATTGCAGGGAATGACCAGAAAATCCGCCCCGCCCTTCACCAACCCCAGCGCCATTTTCGCCATGTAGGGGCCCGGGCTTTCACCGGTTTTCTCAATCAGCGCCTTGATGCGCGATGGTACTTTCGGATCGTTATCCACCAACATACGGATGTGGTCGGCATCATCATCCGCCGGGGTGGCGGTGATGATACGCTGCATTAAATCAACAGTGGCTTCCGGCCCCATTCCGCCAAGGATCCCGACGGTTAGTTCCTTTTGGTTCATTCGCTAATATCCCATCATACTTGGCAGCCACAACACGGTTTCCGGGAAGTAGCTCATCAAAAATACCACTGCAATTTCCACCAGCACAAACGGTAATGCTTTCACGGAAATCTCTTCTATCGTCACCTTGGCAATGCTGGAACTGATAAACATGTTCTCGCCCAACGGCGGCGTTGAAAAACCGATTTCACAGCAACAGACCAGCACCACGCCAAAGTGAATTGGGTCGACCCCAAACTGAACCATTACCGGAAGCAGCACTGGCGTAACAATCATGATGGTCGCCAGCGTTTCCATAAACATCCCTATCAGGATAAGAAACAGGATCACCACCAGCCAGATCAGCGCCAAGCTATCGGTCATGGAAAGCAGTGCATTGGCAATGGCGGTTGGCGTGTCGTTTTCTACCAGAATCCGGCCGAATGCCGTGGCTGCAAACATGATGATCAGTACACGCCCCGTCAGCCAAGTGGTAGAGCTGAGCGATTCTTTCAGGCCGTCGAGGGTCAGTTCTTTATGCAGAAACTTACCCACGAACAGGGTATAAAACACAGAGACTACCGCCGCCTCTGTTGGTGTAAATAGGCCAGAATAGATGCCGCCCAATATCACCAAAGGAGCCAGAATCGACCAGATGCCCTCTTTGCACGCTTTGCCCAGCGCACCTGGTTCACGTTTGTCTGCGCCGACATAGCCGCGTTTTTTACTGATGACATAGTTGGCAAGCATCAAACCGCCCGCCAGCATAATGCCGGGGATGACACCGGCGATAAACAGCTTGCCAATAGACTCACTGGCCGTGACGCCGTAAATCACCATGGGAATACTTGGCGGGATCACCACGCCTAACCCGCCGGACGAAGCTGTCAGTGCCGCCGCGTAGCCTTTGTTGTAGCCCTTATCTGCCAGTGCCGGGATCATCAGCATACCGACAGCGGCGGTTGTTGCCGGGCCCGAGCCTGAAATCGCGCCGAAGAACATGCTGGCAAGAATGGCGGAAAAGCCAAGGCCACCGGCCATTGAGCCTGCCATTAACTCAGCAATATGCACCAAGCGGCGGGAAATACCGGAGGCCTGCATCAGCGCGCCGGAAAGAATAAACGCGGGCAGCGCCATGATGGGGAACGAATCCACGGCGTTCCAAGCGGTCTGCACCAGCGAGACATAATCATCGCCTGATAGCAGATACACCAACATGGCAGAGCCACCGAGGGCGATCACTATCGGCGCACCTATCAAGAGCAAGCCGAAAAAAGAACTGAACAATACAAGGGATGCCGCCATGACAGGCTCCTTTTAATGGTTAACGCAACACTCCGTGTCGCCCCTTAAATTTTGTTTTGCTCCATCTCAATGTCATCGACATCTTTGAATTCCACCCCTTTCACCAGCTTGAGGTAGTTCACCTGCAAGATACGGATGGAAGTCAGGGTGAACGAGATGGGGAAAATGAGATAGAGAAATGCCATCGACCAATCCAGCGCCGGTGAGCGGAACGGAAACTCCATCAGGCTCTCAATCACTTCAATGCTCTTGATGGTCATCAGGGTGTTAAAGGCAATCCAAAACAGGTCGGCGATAAATTCCACGCCGTTGCGGACTTTAGTTGGCAGCAGTTTCAGATGGAATGTGACCCGGTTATGGGCAGAAAGCCGCGCCGCATATGACGCCCCCAGAAACACGAACCAGACGAAAGCAAAGCGCGATAACTCCTCACTCCACGGAATGCCGTAATTGAACACGACCCGCAGAATGACCTGGATAAACAGTAAGGTGACGAAAAGACAAAGCAACGCCTGACAGGCATAGCTTTCGAACTTATCCAGTTCTTTTAGAAAACGTCGCATTTGGGCTCCTTAACAAAGGGAATCGTCCCTTTGGTGTAGTGAAGAAACCATCCTCTCCCGCACAATGCAGGAGAGGATATCTGGCTCAGTTTTACTTTTGCTGCAGTTTATTCAGCACGTTGTCGAAGCTTTCTTTGCCACCAATGTCGTCATAAAACGCTGGCCAAACTTTCTCTTTCGCCAGTTTGATCCATTGGTCTTCATCTTCCAGCTCGAACACTTCCACACCGTTCGCAATCATGTTCTGCTTGGCGTTTTCAGATTCTGTCATCTGGAATACCAGCGCATACTCTTGCGCTTCAAGGCCTGAACGAATCAGGATCGCTTGATCTTCTTCACTCAGTTTGCCCATGGTGCGGTTACCAATCAGCAGAGGTTGCAGAGAATATTGGTGATGGACTTCCGTCAGGTAAGGCTGCACTTCGTAGAATTTCATGGTGTTGTTCACGATGTACGGGTTGTCCTGTCCGTCCACCACTTTTTGCTGCAGTGCGGTGAAGGTTTCTGTCCACGCCATCGCGATGGGGTTCGCCCCGAACACTTCCCACGATTTCAGCATGATGCTGTTTTGCGGTACGCGAATTTTCAGCCCTTTTACGTCTTCCAGGTTTTTCACCGGACGCTTGGAGTTTGTCAGGTAACGGAAGTTGGAATAGGTCCAGCCCAGAATGTTCATGCCTGCTTCTTCTTTGGCAAGACCATTCCAGTACGCGCCCAGTTCACCAGTTGTCGCCAACACTGCTTGTGTTGAGTTGGTGATCAGGTACGGCATGGTCAGCGCGCCCAGTTTTTTCGAAAATGGGGTCACGTTACCAATACCCACCAGTGCCATATCCAGCGAGCCAAGACGGGCGTTTTGTACCATTTCCGTTTCACTGCCCAGTGCACCACCGGGGAACAGTTTCACTTTGATGTCGCCGTCTGAGTAATACTCCACCAACTCCGCAAAACGGGTCGCGAATGCCCCCTGATCAGAATCGATTGGGTCACCCATACCGAGCTTCATGGTCTTCGCACTTGCCAGAACAGGCAGTGCCAGAGCGGAAATTGCCAGATACTTCACCAGTTGTTTGCACTTCATATCCTTTACCTCAATGTTGGATTACATCCGTGAATGTTTAGCGTGTTAACGCTGGTTTGATGGCTTAGCGTTCGTTGAGAACTTCAGCGATAACAGACGCAATGATTTGTCCGTCTGCTTCGTCGAACGTGAGTGGAATACGCATGTCGAGCAAGGTGCCGAGCACGCGTTCGGTTTGGGGAAGTTCCCGGGACGTATCGAGATACGCCCAGTGGTTATATTTGCTGCTGTAGCCGGAAGGCTTGCTGTCGCCCAGCCATTTGAGCACCACACCGCGGGCTTCACAGCCACTGACCAGTGCGGACAATTGCGCAGGACTCAGATCCGGAAAGGAGAACTGGATTGAGCTGCCGACAAACTCTTCCTCTGGCGGACGGTTTGGTAAACGCACGCCCGGCAAGGTGGAAAGCGCATCCGCAAAGGCGTGATACAAACGATTCCAGCGCTGGCATTGCTCGTCCAGACCTTCCAGTTGCGGTGCCAGAATAGCCGCACGCAGGTTGTCCATCCGTCCGCTGTAGTTAGGCGTTGCTGTTGCAATCTCGCTGAAGGTTTCCAGCGGCGGCAGTGTCGGGTGGCGGTCAAACAGCATGTAGGAGCCCGAATAGATGATGGCTTTGGCCATCACTTCATCGTTATCCGTTACCAGAAAACCGCCTTCACCGGAGTTGATGTGTTTGTAAGTCTGGGTGCTGAAGCAGGACACCAATCCAAAGGTGCCGCTTTTGCGCCCGTTCCAGCTTGCGCCCATGGTGTGGGCGCAATCTTCAATCACCACAATGCCTTTCTGGTTACACAGCGCCATCAGGGCATCCATATCCACCAGATGACCGCGCATGTGGGAGAGCAGCAAAAACTTCGCGCCGCTCTCCTCTGCTTTGGCGGCAAGATCTGCCAGATCAATGGTCAGATCTTCCGTGGTTTCCACCAACACAGGTACGCCACCGGCATTATTGATAGCCCCCGGCACCGGTGCCAGCGTGAAGGCATTACACAGCACCGGATCACCGTTTTTTACCCCTGCGCACAGCAGCGCAATGTAGAGGGCGTAACCGCCGGAGGCACAGCTCAGGCAATATTTCATGCCCAGATAGGTGGCAAACTGTAAATCCAGCAAGTCAGCCACACTGTGCTCGCCTTGCAAAGTATTGTAGCGGTGCAAACGTCCGGTTCGCATCACGTCAATCGCACTGGCAATCGCAGATTCCGGGATCGGTAACTGCTGGGTAAAAGGCTTGGTAAACCTGCGCATACTGTTGTCCTTCACAGTCCGGAGAAGTCGTTCGCAATCAGTCATAGCGTTTTTGCTGGTAGACGTTGAAATCCCAGTCTGATTCAGGGAAATACTTGGTCAGTCGCCAGTCACACGCCCGTGCATGCCCTTCCATTCCTTCGGTACGGGAGATGCGTGAACCCGCCGTGCTGAAGGTCAAGCTGGCATCCACGTCCAGCTCCTGCGTGGTCAGGATCTTGAGGAATTTCTGCACATTCAGGCCGCCGCTGTACCGCGCCGCTTTTTTGGTCGGCAGGATATGGTTGGTGCCGGAGCATTTGTCACCGTGGCTGACGGTGCTGCCTTCACCCAGAAACAGGGAGCCGTAATTGCGCAAATGCGCTTTCCACCAAGCCAAATCCTGCGCTTGCACCTGAACGTGCTCACACGCCCATTCATCACTGACCTGCGCCGCTTCTTCGCGATCGTCACACGCAATCACCACACCGTAGTCACGCCATGCCGCTTCACACACATCGGCATTCGGCATGTCTGCGATCACCATAGGCATCAGCTCAATCACCTTTTCACCCAGCGATTTACTGGTGGTGAACAGCCAGACCGGTGAATTGGGGCCATGCTCAGCCTGCGACACCAGATCCACCGCGATGGTCATTGGGTCGGCGGTTTCGTCTGCAATCACTGCTGATTCTGTGGGGCCAGCGAATACATCAATGCCCACTTCCCCAAACAACAGCCGCTTGGCCTCTGCCACGTAGGCATTGCCCGGCCCGACAAGGATGTCGGCTTTTTTGCCGGTAAAGAGACCGAATGCCATGGTTGCAATCGCATGAACGCCACCCATTTCAAGAATGATGTCTGCGCCCGCTACGTCCATGGCGTACACCACGGCAGGGTTGATGCTGTCGCCGCGGGGCGGTGAGCAGGCAATCACGGTTGGCACGCCCGCGGCTTTCGCAGTGGCAATGCTCATCAGGGCAGATGCGGCGTGGGCGTAGCGGCCACCCGGCACATAACACCCGGCGCAATCCACCGGAATCACACGTTGGCTCAGCTTCACGCCGGCTTCGGTTTCAATTTCAAATTCCGTTAGGCTGGCGCGTTGTGCTTCAGCGAAACGGCGGATCTGGCGGTGGGCAAAGTCGATATCGTCTTTCACCTGCTGCGGCACAGATGCAATCAGCGCGGCTTTTTTTTCTTCTGACAGGATGAACTCACCCTGCCAGTTATCGAATTGCTTGGCGTACTCTTCCACGGCCGCCGTCCCTTCACGGCGGATGTGGGCGAGGATGTCTTTCACTACCTGCTGGATGCGCTCGTCTTCGGTCTGCATCTCGGACTCACGCTCAGCGCGTTTCAGATATTCCATGTCTGTACTCTCTCAATCCGTGATGAAAACAATCAGCAGTACGGGGTAAATTCAAACGCTTCACGATAGCCAGGTAGCGCCTGCGCACCGCCGGTGTGAAGGAAGACGATGTTTTCGCAGTCGTTGAATTCGCCTTTACGGATAAGGTCAATCAGGCCTGCTGCACCTTTGCCGGAGTAAACAGGATCCAGCAGGATGCCTTCATAGCGGGCAAACATTTCAATCGCTTCAAGGGTGCTGTCAGCAGGAATACCGTAGCCTTCGCCGACATAATCGCAGTTGGCACGCACATCTTCGCGCTTCACCGCGCCCGGAATACCCAGCAGTTCGCAGGTGCGTTCTGCCAGCGCGAACACATTGCCTTCCTGTTGTGGTTGCGGCACACGTACGCCGATACCCAGCAGAGGAATTTGGCTGTTGGTGGCGATAAGGCCAGTCACCAAACCCGCCTGAGTACCTGCTGAACCAGTGGCATGCACCAGATGGTCGATCTTCAGTCCCATGTCATTGGCTTGTGCCAGCAGTTCCAGCGCACAGTTGGCGTAGCCCAGCGCACCGATTGGGTTCGAGCCACCGCCCGGAATGATGTAAGGGTTTTTGCCTTCTTCGCGCAGTGTCGCCGCCACTTCTTCCATCGCCGCATTCATGTCTGTGCCACCCGGATATTTGCTCAGTGACGCGCCGAACAGTTGATCCAGCATCACGTTGCCGTTGCTTACATAGTCCACATCTTCTGAGCCGGTGCGATCTTCCAACAGGATGTGGCATTCCATGCCGCATTTCGCTGCGATTGCCGCAGTCTGGCGGCCGTGGTTCGTCTGGGTCGCGCCCTGGGTGATGATGGTGTCAGCGCCTTTGGCTTTGGCATCTGCCATTAAAAATTCGAGTTTGCGGGTTTTGTTACCACCGCCGGCAAGGCCGGTGCAGTCATCACGCTTGATCCAGATAGTTGGGCCACCCAGCGCTTCTGACAAACGTGTCAGTGGCTCCAGTGGCGTTGGCAGATGGGCAAAGCGCAGGCGAGGAAAGCGAGATAAATGCATAGTCGTAGTCCCTTTTGATAGAAAGTAATGAGCAACATATTTGCAACAATTTCAGAGTGTGAGACGTTAGGGACTTACGCCAATACCTATATTGAAGACGTAGCGGTTACTTTTCGGCATAGCACAACTGGCAGGACGCTAAGAGGCTGTATATATGGAATTAAAGTGGTTAAAAGACTTCATCGCACTGCACGAATCGGGCAGTTTTTCAAAAGCAGCGGAAGCACGATTTGTGACACAACCCGCATTCAGCCGTCGCATCCGTTCTTTGGAAAATTGGTTAGGTGTGGCATTGGTCAATCGGGATTCCCTGCCCACAACCCTCACCGAGGAAGGTCGGCTTTTTGTCGACGATGCCCAGCGCCTGTGCAATGAAATGGATGCTATTCGCGCCCGTTTGCAATCGCGCAAAAACAGCCACTCGCTGATTTTTCTGGCGCAGCATTCAACCGCAGTGTCGTTTTTCCCGTCTTGGATCCAGACGCTCAGCCCTTTGGTTGGCGACACACTGGTAAAACTTGTGCCGGGTAATATCCATACCCTGAACGAATCTTTTCTCGCGGGTTCCGGTGATTTTATGCTGACCTTTGGCTCCCAGGAGTTCGACAACCCGCAGGTTAAACGCACCAGTCTTTGCATCCAGGTAGGAACAGATACCCTGGTACCGGTCTCCGCCCCCGATGAATACGGCTATCCCCTGCATACCTTTGCGGAAGGAAAATCCTGCCGTTTGCTCGCTTTTCCGGATGAAACCTACCTTGGTAGCCTTATCAAGAAATCGGCTATCGCCAACATACCGGGAAGATACCGTTTTGATCTTGTGTGTGAAAACGAGATGGCGGAAGGGTTGAAGGCGATGGCGAAACAGGGATTTGGCGCAACCTGGCTGCCATCAAGCCTGATCAAACAGGAGCTTGCTGAACAGAAACTGGTGATTCTGGGTGCCCCCTTCCCCACGCTTGAGTTGCGGATTTTGCTCTACCGCAACCGCCACAGCACCAAGCCGGAAGTAGAGCGTTTCTGGCAGTACCTGAGGGAGCTTTACGGGCAGGAATAACGCGCTAGTTGCTGGTGTTGACGTCATCGTAGTCTTTGAGCGAACAGTGCGCGAAAACCGTCATTTTGTCAGCTTCCTTAACAAAATCCGTCAAAGTGACCGCTATCTAAGACAGATTGCGCGGTGCTTTTTTGTCCGTTACGGATTAATCTTGCGTTTCATCACTCACAGAAACTCCCCTGAGCCGGACATAGGACGTGACCATGCATCAGTTGAAAAAAGAGATCACCCTACTCTCCGGCATTGGACAACTGTCCACTACCCTGATGGGAACCGGACTTTTTATGATCCCCGCCATTGCTGCCGGGATCGCAGGAGGTTTGTCTCTCTGGGCATGGTTCATTTTGTTTATCGCTATTTGCCCGATAGCCCTCACGTTTGCCCAACTCGGCAAACGCTACCCAAGTGCAGGCGGCACCGCCTATTTCGTCCGTCAGGCCTTCAACCGCCGCGCCGAACGCAGTGTCGCCTGGCTGTTTGTCAGCGTGATCCCGGTTGGTGTCCCCGCCGCCATCGCCCTTGCCGCGGGCTTTTTGCAGCAGTTGCTTCCTTCTCCACTGGACACTTCCCTGATCGCACAGCTGATCACCATTCTGTTGTTGGTGGGGGTTAACCTTGCGGGCACCAAATCCTCCGGCCAACTGCAAACCTTGATCGCCCTGAGCATTTTCCTTCTGGTAGGCAGTTTTTTATGGCGTGGCGACATCACCACCGCCGATCTTGCCATGCCGCCTTTGCAGGACGGTGCAATCTGGCCAATTGGCGCCGCGCTGGCCGTCATGTTCTGGTGCTTTGTTGGTATCGAAGCCTTCGCCCACATGGGGGAAGAGTTTAAAAACCCGCAGCGCGATTTCCCTATCGCCATCATTGCCGGCTGTTTTGTTGCAGGTGCGACCTATTGGGCCATGTCTGTCGTGATCCTTAAATTCGGCGCCTATGGGACGCCGGAGTTCGACAGCACCTCCATTCCCTGGCTGAGCGAAAAACTGTTCGGCCCCAACCTCAAACTGCTCGTCAGCGTGATTGGTTTTTCTGCCTGCTTTGCCAGCGTCAACCTCTACACCCAAAGCCTTTCCCGCATGGTGTGGGCGCAAGCCCGCGAATACCGCCCCAGCGGAAAAATGGCGCAGATTTCCAAACGCGGCGTACCGCACAATGCCACATTGGCGATTGGGGCTGTGTTGGCTGTCTCCTGCGTTATTGGTGAGTGGTCAGGCTTCGATTTGGAGTTTTTCCTCAAGCTCGCCAACAGCATTTTCGTGCTGGTCTACCTGATGGCGATGCTGGCGGCCGTGAAGCTGCTGTCCGGCGCGGGTAAATGGCTGGCGATGATTGCGCTGGCGCTGTGTACCTTTGTTTTCATTTGCCTTGGCTGGTCAATGCTTTATGCGCTTACCATTTTTGGTCTGTTGATGCTGCAACGCGACAAAACAGGTTGTAAAGCCGCCGCCTGATTGTGCCACATCGACAATCCGGTCAAAGTGTGCAATTTTTCACTAAAGCCTCTTAGGGGCTGTTGATCTTTGGTGATGATTTTTGCAGCAGTTTGTGGGGATTTTGTGCAAGGCAGAGGCTTCGATGTGTAGCTAGCCTACATGAGAAGCCGATAACGCAGCAGAAATTCCCCACAAACGCTGCCCGAAGGGTTCTGCTCTAAGCGTTTTATGCTTTGTTGAGGTGTCTTTGCTTAGAATGACTAGGCTGCACACACCTCGCCGCGCCTAAAACGCTTATAGCGAGAACAAAATTTAACCACCAAAGATCAACAGCCCCTATGATTAAGGAAAACCGATGTTCGTATTACTTGATGGCGGAATGGGACGCGAACTCCAGCGCATTGGCGCGCCCTTTTCGCAACCGCTTTGGAGCGCACAGGCGCTGATTGAAGCACCGGACTTCGTCTATCAGGCGCACGAAAACTTTATTGATGCCGGATGCGATGTGATCACGGTAAACAGCTATGCCTGTGTGCCGTTCCATCTTGGCGATGAACGTTATCAGCAGCAGGGTTTCGCACTGGCGCAACTGGCGGCTGAAATCGCCCGCCGCGCTGCGGATGACAGCGAACGTGAGGTACGCGTTGCAGGCTGCATTCCCCCCGCTATGGGTTCTTACCGTCCCGATCTGTTTGATGCTCTAAAAGCTGCCCCGATTATCAAAACCCTGATTGATGCCCAGGCCGACTATGTCGATTTCTGGCTGGCGGAAACCATCAGCGCGATAGAAGAATTCCGCACCGTGAATCAGGCGCTGGCGCTCTCTGCGCTTCCTGCCTATTACGCCTTTTCCCTAATGGATACCGAAGTAGACCAGCCACGCCTGCGTTCAGGCGAGCCGGTGATTGAAGCCATTCAGGCCGCCTGCGAAAGCGGCGTGGATGGGATTTTGTTTAACTGCTCACAGCCGGAAGTAATGCTGGATGCGATTGGTGTCGCAAAGCACGTGATTGACCAGTATGGCGCTGAGATTTCGCTGGGTGCGTATGCCAACGGCTTTACGGTGATCAGCCACGACCACGAAGCGAATGACAGCCTCACCACAGTGCGGGATTTAACCGCCGATCAGTATGCAGCCTTCGTCAAAGCCTGGCTTGACGCGGGTTCCAACATCATCGGCGGTTGTTGTGCCATTTTCCCTGAGCATATTGCCTATCTGGATGCCCTGAGAAAAACTAGCCGGTGATCGCCAGTCGCCTCGCTTTCACCTTCTCGCTGGTGAGGAAATCCAGCACCAGCAGGTTAAAAATCGGGGATTTCTCCAAGTGGGCATTGTGGGCGGCCTGCGGGATCACCGCGAGGTTGGTATCGCCAATATTGCGCCACAGGGTTTCTTCCTGCTCCCACATGTAAGAGCGGTCACTGTCCGGCCAAAGCACAAGGGTTTTGGCTTTGATCTGGCTGAGCCTGTCTACTGACGACCAGCCATCCATTGCCTTCAGGCCGTTAATGTAAGTTTGGGTAGAAACCCGGTTCGCCAACTCCATCCCTTCGAAATAGTCCGGGTCTTCATCACCGTCTGAAAACCAGGTTTTGACCGTGTCACTGGCGACCTGCGCTGTACCTTCAGTTTCCGCGCGGCGAATACTTTCCTTGATAGGCTCGAAACGTCCCGGCAGCGCTCCCATCGGGCCTGTCGCGTAGAGCACCAGCCCTGCCACCCTGTCAGCAGCTTTAATAGCTACTTCCTGTGCAATCATCCCGCCCATGGAGTGACCAATCAGGTGGAAGCAATCAATCCCCAGCGCATCGAGTTTTGCCAGCACGAAATCGGCGAAACCCTCAACAGAGTCCAGCCCCACTTCGTGCGCCTTACCGCCGTAACCCGGCAAATCAAACGCCACCACATCAAAGCGGGTGGAAAAGAGTTCAAACTGCTTTTCCCAATAGGTCAGACCGCTCAAAAACCCGTGAACCAATACCAAGGTTGGTCCCGTGCCAACACGCAAACAATTCATCGACATTATTCCATTAAGTTAGGCAGCCAAAGCGCCGTATCCGGCAGGCCAATTAGCACAAAAAGCAGAACCAGAAGCGCACCAATAAACGGCAGACAGCCGATAATCACATCGCCTATTGTCACTTCATCCCGCGCAAGGTTTTGTATGACGAAAAGATTGAGCCCGACCGGCGGCGTCAATACCGCGACTTCCATGGTGATGGTGTACACCACGCCGAACCAGATAAGGTCAAAGCCCGCGGCGGAAACCAGTGGATAGAGGGTCGGCAGGGTAATAAACGTCATGGAGACAGGTTCAAGGAACATGCCCAGTACGATGTAAAACACCACAATCATCGCCAGTACCGCATAAGGAGACAGGTTCATCTCAACGAACAGCTGGGTAAACTGCTGCGGGATTTGGTGATAGGTCATCACAAACCCAAACAGCACGCCGGAGGAAAGCAGTAGGCCGAGGTAACCCATGGTCTGCATGGTGGACTTGAGCGCCTCCAACAGCCCTTTAAGCCGCAATCCGCCGAAGAAATACGCCAGCACCAACGTAAAGACTGCTGACACACCTGCCGCTTCAGTCGGTGTCGCAATACCTGCGTATATTGAAACCGTGATCACCAGACCCACGATAGTGACGGGCAGAATCGCAGACAGCGCCACCAGCCAGGGAATAGGCGTAATGCTCTCCCTGCCCGGAATATCCTGCGGTGCCACTTTGCCCCAGATAGTCACAATAAGGAAAAACATCGACACCAGCAGCAGTCCCGGCAGCACACCGGCGATAAACAGCGCACCGATAGACTGGTCAGTCACAATGCCGTAAAACAGCAGGATAAGGCTCGGTGGCAGCAAAACACTTAACGTGCCCCCGGCAGCCAGTACCCCGCTCGACAAGCGTTTGCCATAGCCAAGCTTAAGCATTTCCGGCAGCGCCACACCACCAATGGTGAGCGCACCCACCATGCTGGAGCCACACACCGCACCGAACCCCGCGCAAGCACCAATACTGCCGTAAGCCGCTGCGCCTTTAAGCGGCAGTTTGCTGTGCATAAACCAGTAAAGGTTCGGGCCAATGGTTGAACGCCCAATCAGTTCGCCAAGAAAGACAAACAGCGGCACCGCGAGGAGGATGTAGTCAAACCACACGCCCCAGAGTTTGAGCTCTACCGTCACCAGAGACGATTTGAGGCTCAGGATATCCAATAAAAACGGGATGGACGCTGCGGCCAGCGCAAAGGGGATCGGCAATCCGATGACGATAAACCCCATCAGCAGCCCCAGCATTCCTAACCCGACGACATACCATTCCATATCACTTCCCTATGATTGAGGCTTATTGATCGCCCAGTTCCGATGCGGTTTCATCGTTCGCTGCATGTTCCTGCTCGCCGAAAACCAACAGGCAAAGCGCGGTGATGCAGAACATCAGCAAGGCGATAACAACGGGGATCCAGAAGTAGAAGCGCGGCCAGAGCAGGATTTCCGAGGCTGCACCGGAGTCCATCGACTTAAACATGGCTTTGGAAGAAGCAGCGAGGAAAAAGCTCCCTACCGCCAACATCACCAGCATGTTGAGTTTATCGACAACCCGTTGCAGCCCTTTCGGAAATCTGTCGCGGAAAATCCCGACCTTGGGGTAAGCGTTATTTAGCAGCGCATAGGACACGCCGAGAAACGCTACCGGTACCAGCAAAAGTGCGGTCGCTTCCGTGACCATGCCATCCGGTTGGTTAAGCAGGTAACGTACGCCGACGCCGTAAGTGATCCAGAAGGTCTGAACCAGCACTATCGCGGCGCCGATATACAACAGCGCCAGCGACAGCAGGTTGAGCCATTTAAACAACTGCGTTTTCATGGACACACCCACATTGGTTACTCGGTATGGGCAGCAAACAGAGCACGGACTTTATCAGCCAACGGCACGCCACACGCTTCATTCACTTCCGGTGTCCATTTTTCCTGGATGCCTTTCAGCAGCGCTTCTGTGCGTTCTTCCGGCATAGAAACCGCCGAACCACCGTTTGCCATCACCGCATTGCCCACACGCTCATCAACCCAGAATTCATAACGCGGCTTGAGCCAGGTTTCCGCTTCTACGGCTGCCTCTTTCAGCGCTTTCTGGTTCGCCGGGCTGAGGGAATCAAACTTGTCTTTGTTCATCATGTAGATGATGTTGCCGTAGAACATGTTGGCGTTAACCATGTACGGCATCACCGACCAGAGCTTCCACGAACTGTAGGTCGCGACGCCCATGTTGATGCCATCCACCACGCCACGTTCGGCAGATTGGAACACCTCTTTTGGCGCTACAAATACCGGTTTGCCGCCCCAGGTTTCAATCATCAGGCTGACCAGTGGGCCAATGGATCGCACCAGCTTGCCGTCCAGTTTACCGATGTCAGAAATTGGCTCTTCAAACCACCACTCCTGATCGTAGGAATAGTTCGAATTGATAAGGGGGATCAAATCAGATTTGGCGGCTTCCGCTTCAATCAGCGCAGCATAGTCGCGGTCGAGTTCGATCTGCTTTTCCAGATTGATAGCAACCGGATATAAAGACGTGACACGGTAACATGGAAGGCGTTTATCCGCCGGGATCCAACTGATGTCAGACACCCCACCCTGCACCGCATCCACTCCTTCACTCCAGCCATGAAGCGTTGAAGACGGGAACACCTGCACTTTCAACTCGCCGTTACTTTTCTGCTCGGCAAGTTCGGCAAATTTCTGGAAGCCTTCATAACGGACATCCGTTTCATTGACGTAAGTGGAAAGACGGATAGTTTCCGCTGCCTGTGCGCAAAACGGCAATACGCCGACCATGGCAATTCCCAGTGCAGTTTTGACGCTTCGGCTGATATTGAGGTGACAATTCATAGGACATCTCCCTTGTTCGATCCTGGTTTACCTCACCGGACGAGTGATTCCGGCCAAAAGACTTATTTAAGGATGAACAGGCAGGGGCATTTTGCGTTATGCCAAATCAGTTGGCAGTCATACCGCTTTTTAAGGTGGCAGATTTAATTCCTAATTTACAGAAAGTTAGCTAGGGATATCTGCCCTGCCAGAGAAGATAAAAAGTTTTCCGCCTTTACGTTCAAAAACACAGGGAGATAGCCAAAATCCACGATGTCTTATCCTTGAGCCTGACACATACCATCACTCTGATAGTGTTTAAATTGAGTTACGCTTCATGGAACGAAGCGCATCCAATTGCAGTAAGTCTGGAGGGAATATTGGACTTTAAACTGTTGGAAGACTTCGTCTGCCTGGCGCAGGCAAACAGCTTTACTGCCGCCGCGCGGGAACGTTTTGTCACGCAGCCCGCATTCAGTCGCCGCATCAAAGCGCTGGAACAATGGGTTGGCACTGAGTTGGTGAACCGGGACTCTCCCCAACTGGAATTGACAGCGCAGGGTCAGGCATTCGTCAAAGAAGCCGAAGAGATCTTAAGCCGCCTGTATCTGGCGCGGGAGTCAGCGCGGGCGCTGAAAAAAACCACCGGAAATGAAATCTCCGTCGCGGCGCAGAATTCGATTGTGCAGACCCTCTTTATGCACTGGATGCAGGAAATTGAGCGCGAAATCGGCCCGGTTTATGTCCGCCTTTCTTCCGATCGCCTTGCCGACTGCATCGAGATGTTTCGCAATGGTTCGGTGGACTACCTGCTTTGTTATACCCATGAGGATTTGGGCAACGCACTGGATGACGCCCGCTTTCAGAGCACGGTGATTGGCGCAGAAACATTGGTTCCGGTTTCACTGGCGGTCGACAGAAAACCGCGCTTTCAATTACCGGGCAATGTGAGCGACCCGACACCACTTGTGGCTTACACTCACCAGTCCCTGTTTGGCAAAGCGATTGATCAACTGATGGAACGGGAAGATTGCTACCTCAGCCGCCGCTATGAAAACCCTTTTGCCCATACCCTGAAATCCATGGTGGTTGGCGGCTATGGCATGGCGTGGTTGCCCCATTCCTTTGTGAAAGGCGAACTGAAGCGCGGCGAACTGGCCCTCGCTGGGGATGAAAGCTGGAATGTGCCTTTTGATGTCCGGCTTTACTACCGCGAACCGGAAGATACGCTGCATTCTAAGATCAAAGAGATCTCAGCGCGATTGGCGGCGAAAAACACGTCATAACTGTACTGCTTCAATTCCTGTTAACGATAAGCTGACCAGTAGCGCGTAATCACCTCTCCCAGTTCATCATCCGGATAGTCATCGCCATACAATTCACGAAAACGCTCGATACACACCAGTACGGCGTGTTTTTCTGCGTCGGTCAATGTGCCGTAGCGATGCAAAAAGAGCGTGTCCGGCCAACCCGATGAATACCACTCGTGATAGATGCTGCCGAGACTGCTGACAAACGCCAACTCACTTTGCCCATCAAACCGCTCAAGCAGTAACTCAGCGTCACCCACGTTTGGGCGGGTCAGGCTGTCCACCATTTCGTCGGAAAACAGCCCAAGGTTTCCGTCATCTTGCAACATGGCAGCGAGAAACGCCGGAAGGTAATAGTGAAAAGCCGCTGGAGTCAGCATCCACAGGTTTCCGCTGATCACATCGCGGATTTCTGTTGGCGTTAACTCCCAGGGGGACTTGGCAACCAACAGCGTTTCCAACGGCTCTCTTTCCGGATCAAAAGCGTCAGCCACCAGTAAACGGTGGTTGTCTGGCTTTTTTCTGTGCCCAAACGCAACTTTCAATGTTTCGATGACTGCCTGGTTCGATCCCATTTATGCTCCGCTATCCTCATCACTGGGTGAAATGGCTTCTTGCAACGACGTCAGCAACGCAAGCAGTGCTGTAGCCGCGGCACCAATGGCAGCCGCTTCGCCCGCAGCAACGCCTGCCGCTGCAATCGCCGCAATGATTGCTTTAATCAGCAGTATAATCGCCGCTATCAAAGCAACAATCACTGCCAGCGCCACAGCCGCCATGCCGCCCAAAATCGCCGCGTGGGAAGCTGCTACTACCGCTTCCATCGCAGCCACCAGCTCAGGCGGACAACCGGAGGCGGCAAAGAAACGCTGGCAACGCATGATGGAGTTTATCAGGTTACAGACGCGCTCCCTGTGACCACGGTTGCCCCCGCGAAAACAGGTGGCATCCAGCGCTAAACGCGCGGTCATTTCCGTTGCCATCGCTGCGATTTTGATCGCAAGCGAAACACAACTTTCCCCCGGCGTACAACGTCCGAGCGGATTGGTAATCGCCTTAGCCGCGACAACAGATGCCCGTAACGGAATATATTTCGCCCAGGAGCAATCCCCCGGCGGACCCAGACCATCGCCGGGAAATGGCCCCGGCCCCGGTGGGCAGGTTCGGGAAACCACATGCTGGTTCAGCCCCGTCGACACCCTTGGAACGGCAGGCATCCGCTGAACTTGCTGCCTTGCCCCTCCCTGCTGGATCACATGTGTCAGTTCGTGGGCGATCAGTTTGCGTCCCGCAAAAGAGCGCGGATTGAACTCGCCTTTGCGAAACACGATGTCATTTCCTCGTGTATACGCCCTAGCATGAATCGAACGCGCTGCAATATCGGCGGAGGAATCCGTATGAACACGAACGTGACCAAAATCAGCGCCAAAGCGTGATTCGAAAAACTGTCTCGGTTCCGTGGGTAGTGGCTGTCCCCCACCAACGGCGTTCAATCTGCCCACCGCATTGCCAGAAATGTCAGCACCGGAATGGGAAGGATCGACATCCCGCATCACTTCGTCCTCTTCCTCACAGGCCGCGCACTTTCGCTGGACTGTCGGTGAACTGCCGCCTGATGCGGGCGTGACCGCATCATTCGACGGGCTGCCCATCACAGCATCTGCGACACGATCTGCTTCTACTTCGTACCTGTCGTTCGGATCGCTGACGGAGAGCTTGGCCTGCACAAACGGCGCTTGGCGCTGATTGGTGGAGTGTGAGGATAAAATCGGCGAGTCCGGCTTTTGCAGGTACTTGCTGATGTTTCGTAGCAGCGGATTAAACCCTTGCGTCTCGGACTGGCCGCTGTCCAGTCCGGTTTGGTACATCGATGTGAACGTCATCATGATGAAGTTCCTCAATGGGTTAGCCCGTAAAGGCCAACTTAAGATTCAAACTGCAGGCTCCAACCACTTGAACTGCGTGTGGCGATAATTCGATATTGCCCAATAGGTTCCCTTGCCGCCTGCCCCACCATGATGGCCATAATGCTGCGCATGGATTCGCCCTGTTCACTCATCGGCGATTGCTCGGTAGCCATTTCAAAGCCCGGGCTGATCTCGGTAGCTGTGCGCTGAATGGTGAAGACAACACGGCGGTAGCCTTGGCGGTCGGCGCTTGAAAGCGTGCCGACAAAGATATCGACGGTGGTATCAATCTGGCCCTGTGGCACCGGCTGCGCCACAGGTGCGGCGGACGCATCTCCTGAATCGCCCGGGCGTCCCAAGGCTGCCCGCTCCTCTGGGGTGTGGTCTCCAAGATCCAGGAAAACGCGCAGCATGGTGGTGGTAATCGCCGGGATCACGCCCCCTGCGGCGACCATGGCTTCCTGTATGGCGGTGCCGCGAATGATGTTCGCCATACCCCCTTCCACCAGCCTTAACCCCGCGCCACTTGTCGCCATGTGATCCAACATGGTGATCGGCACCAGACGGCTCGCTACGCCGGATGGCAGCAAACGGGCAAGGGTCTCCGCGGACAATTCAGACGCTTCCAACAACGCCCCCTGGAGAATCCCGCAACTGGTTGGCCTACCCGTAAGCCAACGCACGATTGCCGGTGCGCTGTTTTGGACGATACCGGTGGCGCGCTCTATATCTACCGCGGCTTCACCGGCTTCAATCACCACATAGGCGTTCACCCTGCGGCCAAGGCTTTCCACAGCTTCTTGTCCGAGCACACGCGGCGCTTCGTGAAACAGCACCCTCAATGGCCCGCCATGGACGCGAACCAACTGACCCGCTGCATTTCTTGCGTACATCACTGCATGATTTAAGCCCCCTTCCGTCACCAGCAACATGGCACCGCGCTCCAACGCCTGCATCATTTCTGTTGTCGCCGCAGCGCGGGTCGCAAAAACTGCACCGCCTTCCCGGACAAAGCCTTCTGCAGCTTCCCTGGCGAGAGCCTCCGTGGCGATTTCACCCCCTTCCGTCACCACCAGACGTCCACCTTGTCTCGTTACCGCGGTTCTGACCAAGGCCGCCGGCGCGCGAATCAGCGCCCTCGCAGCAACGCCAGCCGAGCCAAGTGTCGCCATATCCAGCATCAAAAAGCCGACGCCGAGCACACGCTGGAAGTAGGTTTCTGCCTCGCGGATTTGTTGGATTGAGCCGTAGATGGGCACCAGTGTCCAAAGGCTTCGGGAGGCGTCTTCTTCACCTGCCGCATGTCGGGCACGGTTTTCTTCCGGACTGTCTGATGCCGCCCAGGTGATAAGGCCAGCCGCCAAACCAATGCCCGCCAGGATTAACCAAGGCGCGATTTGATGGATATCCCGGTCTACCGCTTGGCGGATGTCGTATCTCTGGCCGCGGAGCGCCGCATGGGTTGCCGCTTCTGCTTCACGCTCTGAGTGCCAATTGGGCTGGCTTATCTGGGGAACATGGGCGGCATTCCCGCCACCCAATCGTCCTTGCACAGCATGGGCGATTTCATGCCCCAATACGTGTTGTCCTGCCTTGCTGGTTAAATCAAGCCCACGATCAACCACAATGTGGTCACTGACGGTGAAAGCCACGGTATTGAGCGCTTTGAGTGCCCGTTGCCCGGCACCACTTCTGTGCAACCGGATCGGCGAAAGATCGTAACCATAAGAGTGTTCGAACGGCGTGCGCTGGGAAGGCGAGAGTGGCAGCCCGCCGGAAAATGGCGCGGCCGCAAGCGAAGCGGCCAATCCCGGCGAAACTTGCTGGGGTAACGCGGGGGGCGCTCTGTCGGCATTGGTTATGTTGCTTTTGGCTTCTTTGGCCGCATGCAGCAAGGAAAGCCCCAGCCCTCCGACAGAAGCAGCAACGGAGTGCGGCACTGAATTGGGCTGCGAAGGTGCGCCTGATGCAGAAGCAGTGAAACGCCGGATCACAGGTGCGATATCGCTTGTCCGGCTCATGCTCCCGCCGGGCAGTTCCCGCTTGATTTCAGCAGGTGCAGACGCACGCTTCAGGCTAAAGTTGGCACTTTCTGGTTTGCTGCCATTTTCAGCTTTCGGTGTCTGGGCGGCGAAGCTTGCCATACCAATCACACACTATTTTTTCGGTGTGCGGCGTTTAGGTGTCGTGGTTGCTGTTTTCCTTACATTGGCTTTTAACACCGTATCCACTTTCACATTCGGTTTTTTCGGTGTTGGTTTGGTCGGCGTCGGCTTATTAGGTTTGGTTGGCGTATCGTCGGTTTTTACTTCATCCCGCTCTTTCACCATCTCTTCAAAGCGCTCTATCTCTTTCACTTCACGCTGCGCGGCTTCTATCGCCGCATCCATCTTTTTGTTGTATGCCAGACGCTGTTTTTCCAGCTCGGCAATCCGGTTTTCCACACGGGATTTCTGCGCGGCCGCAGCCGCCCGGGTTGTCACCAATGGTTCTTTTACCGTATCCGGCCGCCCTGCTTTTTGCAGTTCGCTGATGAGCGACAGGTGTTTGGTCATTACTGTGCTTGCCTTTGCCATGATTCGCTCCTTTTACACCCTTGAATTAAATGAATTTTCCGGAACCGGGAATTCAACGTGGTTAATCACGCGTCCCGTGGTGATGTTGCCAATGTAAGGGCCATCCATGCCGCTGAAATCAAACGAAGGCAGGAAGCGGGTACCCGATTTCACCTGATTGCCCATGACGGTGGCTTCGCTGCCGGTGAGGATCACGGTGGCCCCGTTAGCGATTTCGTCACCGTTGCTGCCGACATGCTCAACAAAGTTATTACTGAAGAACACACGTTCGAAGCGCATTCGCACCATATCACTGATATTTCGCGACAACATTTCCACCAGGGTATCCGCTCCCCGCCCCAGGAACTTGTTGTTGGTGATTTGGGCAGAATAGCCAAGCAGCACGAAGGGACGGTCGCCAAATGCCACACTGATTTCGAGCAAACCCTGCAACATCAGGGCACGATCTTCGAGCAGCCGCACCCGGGTCAAGAGATCAGAGTAGGAAACCAGATTGCTTTCCACTCTTGCTTCCAGCACAAACAGCGCACCAATGCCCACCGTGCGCTGCGGGTTGATGACTTCATCGCGCCCGACGCCGGTATTGAGCACTTCGTTGGATTCAATGTGGCATTCACCGAGGTGGAACAGGCACATGATGGAGGAAGCGAAAATGCTCGCGCCCCGCGCACCCACATTGTTGAGCCGGTTGCCAATCAATGCGCCACGGGCAATACAGAGGAAGAGGAATATTCCGCCATGACTGCAATCGCTAACCTGGTTGTTGGTGATATCAACCCGTACGCAGCGCTCACAGGCAATAGCCGCGGCATCATCACGGATTTGGTTGGAGCTGATCTGCACGTCTTCACATTGGCTGGTAAAGACAGCCGCCGAGCAGGTCACCACGGTGTTGTTTTCAATGCTGACCAGTGAAGATTCAGAGACAGAGATAGCCACTTCTACCCCGCCGCCATCACCGGAAATGTCATTGTTGTCGATGCGAATACCTGCCACATCATCCGCCACCACGCCGCCAGCGCAGCCACGGATCCAGTTTTGTGCCACCGTAATGCCGCCACTAAAGACTTCAGCATCTTCGCCGACCAACACGCCGATTTGCTGCTCGAATTCTTCCTGCGATTCAATGCGGTTACGTTCCACCAGACTGCCCACGCCTCTGGCGACAATACCGATACAATCTTCCGCAGCCAGGGTGATCTGGTTTTCAGACACAGTCCCAAACGTACAGTTACTCTCGATGGCAATGGCATCCTGATCGCTCTGCATGCGCCCAAGGGCGATACGGTTGCCGACCACCTCGCTGTGGGAAGCGGTTGAAAACGGTGCGCCGAGCGGCTGGTTGTTCAAGGTCACACCGCGGACATACCCTGTGATGTTGTTATTGAGCACGCGCGCGCGTCCCGTCAGCTCCGCGACCGCTACACCAATCAGGCCGCTTTGTTGTTCGGCCTGCGCGTCGATGTCATTGCCCTCAACCAGCAAATCTTCGCCACCGTTATCCAACAAGACACCAATGGATGTACCTGCCAACCGGCAATGCATCACCCGCACACCTTCGCAGCCAAACAGTGCGACCGCAGCATTGATGCCGCCGCGTTGCTCACCTGCCGCCAACACCCGGCAATCTTCCACCAGGCTGTGCTGAACGTTTCGCAGCGTAATGACGCCTTCTGATTTCTCCGTACCTCCTTCAAGCTGAATGCCGATGGTGGAGATGTGGATACCTGAAAGGAGCCCGCCGTCGTCTGCAAATGCATCGATGGCTGCGCCGCCACTGAGGTTACGGATTTGCGCACCGTGGCTTTCACCGTGCAAGGTGACATTGGGGTATCGGATACGGAGTGGCCGGCGGATAGTGTGAATGCCGACTTTCAGACAGACACATCCACCAAATTCCGGCGAGAGACTGTCGAGCGCGGTCTGGATATCTTCGCCCGGCCTGACGACCACAGTACAACAGCCTGCGGTGCCAATCGGGTCGCGGCAGTCCTGAAAAATTGGCTCTACGAATTCGCCTTCTTCAACATCGACCACCGCCAGACGACAGAAGTGATGATGGAACGCCTGCGGCGGTGCTTCATTCAGTTCTTCAACAGAGCTGTCGGCATAGCGGGTAATAAAGCTCCAGTTATCGCCAACGTGGTAAAGACCTTCATCATCGAGGGTAATGGCGATCTCCACGCCGTCTTCCAGCGCGATAAACACCCCTTCCGGCGCCGGGATCAAACCGTCGCTGCCCGCCGCATCAAGATTGACGATTTCATTGCCGTCAGTATCCAGAACGATCCCCGACTGATCCCAGCGGCGCAGAATAGGATGGACACTTTGGTCGGCTGCCGTTGAAGCAGGCACCAGCATGATCTCGCCCGCTGCCAGCGGCGCTTCCAGCACAATGGTATTCGACGCATCGTCGACAGAGAGTACCCGCACCATGGTGCCTGGATTGCCTTCCAAAACACGGACATCATCGGTGATTTCTGCCCAGTCACCGGCGTTGAATCTCAGGTAATCGTCTTTCGCGACTTGCTCCAGTGTCAGGGTATTGTTGGCCGGTTGCGCCAGAATACGCCCCGCAAACGCGCCGTTAACCCGCGACCATTTGATCAGCGCGTCACCGTCTTCGTTAATATCGTGTATCGCCACCATGTAGGTGCGGTTTTCCAAGCCGCGGTAACCGCCTTCCGGCGGCAACAAACAGGGATCATCCACCGCTGATGCAGGGTTCGCCCGGCTGGTAAGACGCGCACCGGATGGAAGGGTAAATTCGAGCCAGTCATCAATGTCTTCATCTTCTGTGCTGCAGGTAACGCCGTCATCCACAGCAAAGAGTTTGACCTGCCAGACTGTCTGGATCCGCGCACTGGTATCCACGCCAATCGCGGGATCAATCAGTTCCGGCGCTTCCAAAAAGGTGACCGGGCGTTTCCAGACATCCAGAAACACCAGATAGCGGCCATCATCCAGTTCCAGCGGCTCAATAATGGGTAAAAAAGGTTGCGACTGGAACGTCAGGGGTTCGGTGCTGTTCAGCTCTTCAAGCGGCAAGTAAAAGCTGTGCTCACCCGCGCCGAAGTTTTCCGCCAGCAAGCCGTCAACATAGTAACGGCCAGGATGGATAAGCAGCTCGCCGCCGGATATTTCAATACGGAAGCTGTCTGGCAGATGAGCGGGATAGCCGCAAAAGCCCGCCAGATCGATGGTTTCTGCACGAAAACGGCGGTCAACAATCGCCGCGCCTTCGTTCAGGGGCGTGTCCGATACCACCCGCCCCTGCATTGACACCAGTTCGGAGTAATTATGGCGCGGGTCGAACGTTTTTCCGGAAATGTCTACAGCCATGAAATCCTCCTCAGGTCACGTAAATCAAGCCCGCATCAAGCCCGATGGGTAAAAACTCGTTAAGACGGAACAGCAAAGCATCGTGCCGCTGCGGTTGATAAAGATGGTGGTAAACGCCCATTTCGCTGCCACTGTCTGCACCGCGCCGGATTTCTGCGGGGGCGGAAAGCAGCAACTGCCCATACGCCGGGGTGCCATAACGCGACGAGGTATAGGCAGGCACCACTCTTGCCCGCACGCCACGCACTATATGTTCGCGGGCACTGTCGGTCAGCAGCGGGTTACGTGCTTCCTCAGCTTCCACCGCCTTTGCCGCCGCAAACTGGGGCTGGCAACGGTGTTGGCGCGGCACACGGGAATTGGGTGGAATGTAGGAGAAACGGGCGCAACCGGTCTGGCGCTGCAACGCCCAGACGGGCGATGTCCAGTCATCGGCTTCGGCGAGCGCCGCGTCCAAAATGGTATTGCTGATGAGCGGAAACGAACGGGCAGCAACCTTGCCGATCACCGTGGTTTCACACAGAGTCAACACGCCGCCATGACTGGTCTCATCCAGCGCCGAAAACGCAATACCGGTGCGGCTTGTAGCATCGACAATGCTGTCGGTGATGGCAACAGCCGAGCCTTCCACGGTGCGGATGCCGCCAATAATGGAGCGCTCTATCTCGACGGTGACATTGGGTATTTCAACTACCAGTGACGGCAACGTCGGTGAAACGGGCTCACCGTCGATGGTCAACGTCCTGCCCGGCACAAGCGTGACATGACGAAGCACAAGACGGCGAAGGTTGTTGTCGCCGGTATCCGGCACCACCAGCCGACCGCCGGAGATCACCAAGCCATCGAGCACGATCTCCGCTTCACTGCCCCCCACGAGCGTCATCTCGTCGCCATCCAAATCAATAAAGGCACGGTGTCCGTCAGCGGCGCGCAGAGAAAGGGTTCGGTCAGCGTTGACCAACACATCCGGCGCTTGGGTAAACCGGTGCGAAACACCGATTTGCGCGACACCGCCATTGACTATGTTATCCAGTGCCGCCTGAATGCTGTCCCCTTCGCCAATGTGCTCAGGCGCGGCAGACGAGACAATAAAACCTTCACGCCGCGAATAACTGCCACCGCCCATGTCGGCGCAGGCGCCATAGTGGAACGTCACTTCCACCCGGTCGGGCTCATCCAGCGATGCAGGAAGCGCCAGCCTGCCAAGCTCGGGGTCGACAGAGACACGGTCAATGGGCACGTGTGCCCACCCCGCCCCGCTGTCACTGAGGTTACAGATTTGGATTTGATCCGGTGTCAGCAAAATGCCGTCCAGGATGACAGTAAAAGCATGGGGGCAGAACAGCGGCAACCTGTCACCGGCGATACTGCGCCGAAGCAGCGGCACGGGCAGGTTTTCCTCCCGCGCCAGATGGTTGATATCCGGCTCCGGCAATGGCTGGTTGAACAGTGGCGTGTTAATCGCCAGCGGATTAAACAGATAACGGCGTGCAGCCACACGGTGCGCGAGTGTGATGGGCTGGCGATAATGGCGAAGCCGCCACAGGAATAGGCCGACATGGCGGAAATGATGCCGCCCTTCCCCCTGGCTTATCCGGCCGGTCGCCACGGTATAACTCGCCGTATCAAAGGCGGTATTCAACGCTTCGCTTTTGGCGGAGTCGCGCAGGTTCAGGGTGTAATGGTGCTCAGTTTGCGGCGCTGCCATATGTTCAGGCCGTGCCAACAGTTGGAAAAACTCCACTACCCGTGCAGGCCAGCGCGTGGTGTCTGTTGCCAGTTGTTCCAGCGCCAGAGCCACACCACGGCGGCGCGTGAGGGCAATTTGGTTGGCGGCGGCTGCACGTTGGCTGACGCCGGGGATCGCCGGGCCATAACGGTAGCCGACCAACTCACCAAGATAAGGCACCGCCCACTCGTCACAGGTATCGATAAACTGGTTGTCGTAAAGTCGGTCGATATCGTGTTGGACGATGGCGGCCTGCTCGGCAAGGATCGCCATTAACGCCTTGAGTGGAAATCCCTGCTCCTCATCACGGCGGCGATAAACCTCCGGCAGCAGGTTGAATAAGGTTTCAGGTGACACGCTGCTCATAAGCTCGCCTCCAGAAAATCCAAAGCACCGGGATGCAGGCTGAGAATCGACGCCCCGAGGGCATCGCCATCCACCACTTCCGCCATGGGCGCGGCAATACCATCATGCCTCGTGGGTGTCGCGCCGGTGTAGAGCCTTTCAACAATCACGGCGTCTACGCCACCGACAGTGTGCAGCAACGCGATGATTTCACTGGCAAACACTGGCTGGCCGAAATCCCGCGCCTCAAACGACAGGGCATCCCGCAGCACGGTTTCAGCCAACGCCAGCACTTCGTCTTCCAGATACAGGCTGTTGACCTGCAACTTCACGCCAAGGCGAAAATAGGTCTGGCGGAAGCTTCGCAGCACAAAGCGAGCAAAGGGGTCACCCGCCAGCACCAGGGCATCACTCAATGCATCGTAAAGTTTGGAGCCCTCCGGCACCTGCGCCCCTTCTTCGGCGGCAACAGTCAGCACCACCTGAGGCCCTCCTGCAAGATGGAGCCATTGGGAAGAAGCTTTGGCTATGCCGCCGTAAGCGCGGGCAAAATCGGCATAATCCGTCAGGGACACCACACGTCCCAATGTGCGGCAGGAAAGCGGCGCACTTTGGCGAATGGCATCGCGGCTTTCCGGATCTGCCCCGCCTTCCGCTGCCATCGGGTTTCTCACGCCTTGCAGCCCCAAAGGTTGCGACATCAAAAGGTTGAGTTGCCCTGCTTTTACCCGTCCCATTAAGCCCAGGGTTTTACGGTAGCTGGCACGGATATTCTGCTGTCCTTTGCCGGGCATCGCGCCCAACACACCATCACCAAATGTGACTTTGCTGAAACCTGCCTCATCCATTTTCAGGGTATACACCCGGTCTGTCGGGCTGGCTTCGAGGAAATTGGGTACCTGTTGCCAAAGGATGTTATTAACCCGCACTTCAAGCGTTGGTTTCACGCCGCTTTCGGTTTCTGCGGGCACAAAGGTTTGCGGTGCCTGCTTGGTGACAAAGGAAAGATGCGGTGTGGCACTGCCATCGCCCAGCACTTCCGCCACCGTTTCGCCTTGTGTCGCTTCGGCGACGTTGGCAGCGATGGTTAATGTTTGCGGTAAATAACGTGAGCCGATAGATTCGGTAAACGTCACCGTTGTCCCACCATTGGTTTGCAGGGCATGGCTGACAGATTGCAATGTGCGTTTCACTATCACCGGCTCTTCGCCCAGCCCTTCCACCAAACCAGAGAGGATCACGTTACGATCTGCCTCCAGACCGGGGAACCAGCCATTGAGCATTAGGGAAATACTCTCTGCATCTAACGGCTCGGTGATGGGCGGCTCTGCAAGGGTAATCCATTCGCTGGCACCGTAAGCTGTGGTGCCCCGGATGGAGAAATCACCAAAATGATTTTCGGTATTCAGCGTCAACTGGGTGCTTTTTCCGGTCACAGCAAAAAACGACGCGGAGGTTTCATTGGTATCCACCACTTGATAGCGGAACCAGCTGTCGCCATCGCGCAGCACCACTACACTTTCTTTACCGATGCTCGATACCGCCCGCTCAAGATAGACATGGTTAACGCCTGCGCTCATCAGGGTGAGCGTGCCTTCATCCGCCCAGGTCGCTTCTGTTGCTCCGGCATAGGGACCGGGTTCCAGCGCATTGACCACTACCCCATCTTCGTTTTCTGTGTAAATGGGCACATTCCCTGTCAGCGAATGGTGCAGACTCGCCAAAGGCGGTGCAGCGTTGCCGAATATGCCAGCAGAGGTGCGGAATACCTGAACCTGCCGCTCTGGACTGGCAATCTCGATAAAGGGCGAGAAGAAGGCTTTTTCAGCGATGGCATCTTGGATCAGCACTGCCTTAAGATCGTCCTCGGCCAGAATGCTGTCGAGATAAACACCGCTCCCGCCTGACATGGCCATCACCATGGTGCCTCCGCCTGCCGCCGGAGAAGAAGAAAGCGGCTCTGTCGCCAACGGCGAGATGGAAAGCCAGGTCAGATCTTTGCTGTCTGGGTCTTTCGCAATGTCAGCGAGCACTGGCGTGACTTCGTTGATGGTGGCAAACACCGGGGTGTCATCGTCAGCGACAAAGTAGACCGCATCGCCGGGTTTTAGGTTGAGATTGGTGCCCGGCAACGGCAGCAATGTGGTTTCTGTGGTCAGCGGGTGTGGCGCGGTGAGTTTGGGGCGAATCGCATTCCAGGCGGCTCGCGCGGTTAAATCGTCCAGGGTTTCAAACAACACCGGATCTTCATCCTGCCCCGGCGTGCTCTGCACTTTGGTGCCTGCCGGAATGGTCACCACTTCAGGAATGCCCTCACCTGCCGCAACCGTAAATGCCAGATCTGCCGACGCCGCAGCACCGGGATGCGGCGCATAGTCAATCAGCGCGGCCAACATATGCAGGGAGGCGGTTTCCTGCGCAGTGCGGACATAAGCTTCGTTGATCCACATTTCGTTGTAGAAGGTCAGCACATCACAGCTGGCCGACCAGGCATCAATCAGCGCCAGCGTAAAATCTTTGCTGTCGCGGGTGGTGAGTACACCCAATGCACCGTACTGGGCAGATGACAGTCTTGCCGACATACTGAGGTAGAAGTCGCGGTATTCCCCGGCACGGTATCCCACCCAAGGCAAACCCGCCGTATTGTTCGGCGCTTGGGGGGTGAGAATTTCCGTACCGCTGCACGCGCCACAATGGGTTTCATGATTCGACATATCAGCGCCCTCCGTCCATATCCAGCGCAAACACGCCATTGCCCGGGTGGCTGGCATCGTTGTCAACGCGGGCAATTTCGGTGCGTGCGAAGGTCAGTTTCCGCTCTGCCAGACCGCTGGTTCTCGCATCACCAAAGCGGCGGAACCGGGTCATTTTGGCAGCGATCACCCCTTCGACATTCTGCGCGGCAGCTATCCAGGGTGAAAGATGGAGCGTTTCACCAGCACGGAAGCGATCCGGATGTAAAAGCCCTAACGATCCATCCGGCAGTTGGCGGGCAGAAAACAGTTTGCTGAGCCGCTGACGCACATGACTTTTGGATGCATTCGGGGCTACACAGACATGTAAGGTGATTTCAAGCGGCACATAGACAGGCGAACTCACCGCCACATCATGGGCAGCGAGACGGAATTTCTCGTAATGGTCGCGAAGCTGGGTTCGCAGGGTTTGCGACACCTCAACCCGCCCTTCCGGATCCGGCAGGGCGAACGTGGTGATCCAGCTGCCGGTGTGGATATAGGCGCAACTGACATCCTGAATACCGGAAAAACGCCGCCCAAGGGTTTGATAGTCTTCCCGCGTGACTGCCCGCTCCTGCGTTTTGAACAGGAAAGGTGCCCGTTTACGGATCTGGGCGTTGGATTCACGGTTTCGCGCCCCTTCACCCGGTGTCACATTGCGCACTTCAGTCACGGATGGCATCACCATGGCAAGGTGATGCAGCTTATCTGCACCGATTTGTCCTTCGCTGCCGAGCCCCACCCGGTAGGTGGCTGAAAGCGTTGTGCCCGGCAACGGCCTTTTGCCAAATACGTTATCGCCAAACCGCAGTGAAGCGCGGCCATTGCGCTCAATTTCCGTGGTAAATACCGTGGCGGCGCTGTCCACCGCCAGCAGGTCACGCACGACGTTGTAAGGGTGAACTTCTACACCGTCATCGGCAGAAAGGGAAATACAGGCATTGCATTCAAACGGCTGTGGCGTGCGCAGCAAATCAACCGCAGGGGCGCCTGCGGGATACGTCGGCGCAAATGTCAGTGGCATATTCGCCAGTTCAGGATGATAGCGCGGCGTAATGGTTTCCGCCTGCTGCGGCTCACAGTGGTCATTGCAGGACGTCGACTTACGCTCCGGTTCAATGGTGCCTTTGCCCGGCGCCCAGCTCAGCCAAGGTTCAGGTACTGGCTCCAAGAGTTCTCCGGTCAGGGTATGACCGTGATCCACCAGTACCAGATTGCCCCGCGCGACAGAAACCGGGGAGATAAACTGCCTGCCCGCTTCGATTGCAGTTTCTGATGAAATGCAGACAGGAAAACGCAGTGCGTCGCTGTCATGCCAGCGAATATTCGTGATAAGTGCGGAATTGCCGGGCTCATCAGCCACCGGGTCGGTAAGGGGCTCACCATCACTGTTGAATGCGTGCACTTCCGTGAGTAACACAACCTGACGCTGGGACAGTTTCCGGTCTGCCGGGTTACCGGTTTTCGCACCGGTTATCTCCTCAAACACCAGATACATGCCCGCTGTCAGGTTAGGGAAGTGCCCATCCAGCGTCGCCATCACGGCGCCTTTCGCCAGGTGGCAACGTGCATCACTCCAGGTGTAAAACAGCATCCGGTTGTGGGCAGCATACAGGGCGGGCACATCAAAGCAGGTTTCATACACTGCGCTGCTTTTAGCCAGTAATTCATCATCGCGGGCAAAGGTGCGCGGCTGTTCGCTGATACGGGTGCAAACCGCCGTGCCTTTAGGGATCACAATAGTGTCCGGTGCCATGGGCAACACATCGGCAGAAACGGCAAAATGGCAAAAACAGCGGGCATTACAGCCTTCATCGACGGCGTAATCTACCAGCCGCGTCATCCGTTTCAGCGAAATCCGTGACCGCGCTTTATCCAGATAGGCTTCTGTGGTGGCGGTGTCCTGTTGATGGGCGTATTGGTCAGCCAGGTAGGCCAGCACTTCCACTAACGCCGTCGACATATCAGCGGGATGCCCTGCCCCAAATTCCGGCGACGCCAACGCCAACCTGTCCAGCATCATGCGCCTGAAGGAATAAAAATCCCGCGCGGTGTAATCAATTTCAGTGTCTGTGATTTGCGGATCCGGGCATTCGCAATCCGGCAAGCAGTCAAACGGCGATGGGCATTCGACTTTGAATGAAAAGGTAACGGAAGCGAGAGCGGGGTCGATTTCCGGTGGCGGTGCGGGGTTCAAGGGGCTGGTAACCAGATTGATGGTATAAGGCGAGAAGTCACCGGGGTGATCGACTTCAATACCAATCACGTTGGCCTGCCCGTTAACGCCCATCACCACATTGACGATTTGTACACTGTTGGGCCCTTCGAGGCGCAGGTTGTCTTCGGTGTAAACAAACGCACCGGGATCGTTGACCAGATAAAGATGGAGAAAACGCTGGCGATCGGCTTCCACTGGCGCTTCTTTATCGATGACTTCGATAAAGTCGATACCATTCAAGGCAGAGCCGCGCACCGCTTCACGGCGTCGCTGATCACAGCAAAAGTAAATCATGCCGCCCCCTCCCGCACAAAGCTGGCCTGACCGGGGTCACCGTCCGGCAAGACGAGATAAGCCACATCAATAAACAAAGCGCCGTTATCAAAATGTACCTCGACGTCAGTCAGCTCGATGTCCTGCGGCATCCAGGTTTGCAGCGAGGTAGCAATCAGGGTGCGGGTGTTTTCCACCAGCGACTCACTGACGCCCGCAAACAAAAGGCGGTGCAAACCACAGCCGAAAGTTGGCAACATCACCCGCTCGCCGGGCTCGGTAAACAGCACCTGTTCGATGCGGTCACGGATCACGTCAAACCTGTCCGTCGTCGCTGTGCGGCCTTGCGTATCGATGCGGTAGGGAAAATCAGGATAAGCCATATTTCCTCCTCAGGTCGCCAGCACTCGGGGCTGAACCACACTCGGGATCAGCGGTGTGCCCGTTGGGGTACACAAGGACTGACCGGTTTGCAGGGCGAACGGCTGCCCCAGCGACAACACACGCACAGAGCCTGTCATCCACTGCGCCGTCACACAGGGGCCATTGCCTGCCGTTGGCGGCGGCATAGAACAACCTGCGACCGCATACGGTGCGGTTTGCAGCACCGTCGGTTGACCGGACACCATCACCCGCGGATTCGGCACCGTGGGCGTTGCCTGTCCGCCGTGGGAACACATCACGGTGGCACCGACATGGAGAATTGCACCTGGCATACCTTGTCTCCCTACGTGATGGTCAGGGCGCCGTTATTAATATCCACCGTGGGGCCAACCAAGGTGATCTGAGCGCCCTTGCCGTCTGAAATAAAAATGCCCGCATCCGTGACCGACAGCGTCGCGCCGGTCGCGGTTTGCAGCGTGATCCCCCCCATGCCCATTGGCCCGCCAATATCGGAAATGACAATGCCGTGCTTGGCCATACTCTGGAGGGTGATGGACGAAATCGGTGCCAGCGCGGTTTGCGCCAACATGGGAATATCCGCGGGAGAGCCAGCAAAGCAGCCTGACCAGATGGGGTAATCAATGTCACCCTGCTCAAACTCTATCCAGACGCCCGCACCAATTGGCGGCACAGCGAAGATGCCGGAATTCAGCCCCAGCACGGGCAAACAGGGCATGCACCAAGTGCCGGGCACCATGCCAGAGACACTCGGTACGGTTGCCATGATCCGCCCCTGTTGCATGGGGTCGATATTACTCACGACGGTTCCACGGAATTTTCCATATAAACTCATGCGGGCACCTTGTTAACGGTCGACAGCAGACCGTTCCTGCTCAGTTCAAACTGTTGTGTCAATTCGCCTTCCTTGAAACTGGTCGTGACCGATTCCACATAGTGAATGCCGTTGAATGGCGCGCCTGCACCACGCACCGAAACCAGCCGCCGTGCCTTTAATAGCGAACCGTACGCCAGCACGTCCAGCGAGCCCGACATGGTCACGGCTTTCACCGCTGAACGCGCCGCTTTGGCAAGGCCAATCAGCGCGGCCTGAACCGGTGAATACTTGGCGGTTTCATACACGTTTTCTGTGTTCAAGGTGATTGGCGGCAGCAAACCCAAAGGGGGATTAAGCGGGTTAACGCTCGGCACCGGGATCGTCAGAGGCACCTTGGTCTGCGGATTCTGGATAGTGATAAGCGGAATAAACGCATTTTGCCCGTTGAAGGTGCCGGTCATACCGGACACATTGCGGTTGGCATCAAGATCGTCATTGAGCGGGCGCTGCACTTTGCCGATGCGCACATCCGGCCCCCAGTACGCTTCCGATACGCCGACAATGTCGGTGGGTTCGATATAAAACACATAGCCGACCCGCTCTGCGAGTGAGAGGATGTACGCCAGATCTTTGCCCTGCTGCGATGGAATGCGCTGGGTTGGCACAGGCACATCAATCAGCACGGATGGAATGACTTTAGGGATGAGGCCGAGGAAGGCATATTTCGCCAGGACCAGATTCACCCGCGCAAAGTCCGGCATGGCCGGGAAGCGCATAAAGCTGAAATCGAGATAATCCAATACACGGCTGAGATCTTCGCCGTTGAGCGTCATGCGCGATATACCCGGCGCACTGCCGGGGTTGATACTGTGTTCAGTGACAACACCGTCAATCAGTACATTCTGTTGGCCATTCATCTCCACCGCGATCACGGTGCGCACCATTGGGATCGGGTTATTGCTGGCGAGCATAAACACGGTGAGCAGCGGCGAATTGGTTTCCACTTCAAACACCAGCTGGAAGCCGGATTTTCCTTCGGTGACCGAGCGCACCTCGCAGGAAACGAATGCATTGATCACCGCTTTTGAAACCGGCACGGGGGCAACAGGCCCGATGTAGAGACTCATGACGATGTCTGACATCAACCCTCCTCACCGTCACTGCGGATAAAAATGCGCTGGCCGGGCGTGGCGACCAATTCAGCTGGCGTAAACACCAGATTGGTATCGGCTATCCGCCACCACAGGCTTGGGTCGGCGTAGTAGGCCGCGCCCAGTAAATCGAGCCTGTCCCCTTCACGAATCATTACCGATGGCGCCGTTCCTGACACAGCCGGTTGCGGCACAAAACGGCGACTGACGAACACCCGCTCGCGTCCGGTGGCATCGGTCATCACTTTTAACGGCGCACCCGCATAACGACTATTTGGCGTGAAATCCGCCGTTTCGTCCGTGTTACTGAGAAGAAATTGGGTTAAATCCGTCATCGTCTCCGCCTTTTTAAGCCTTTATGTGGGTTAAGCGTCCGGCACCGGTTTGATCACTTTGGCCGCCTGTTTTTCAAGCTCACCAAGGTAGTGCAGGAACAGGGATGAAGCAGGATGATCAAAGCCAAGATCATCAACCGACAACACTTGCAGCGTCATACTCACCTTGGCGCTGAGCGGATTGAGCTGGGCGCTGAAAAAATCTTCCGTCAGGGACATACTGCTGACTTTCACCGGCACCCGGCGGCGTAAACCCCAACTGAAAACCGGCAATGGCTGGATCATTGGCATGATGGTGAGCTTGCCCTCTTTGGCCAGAGCATCGTTGTCCAGCAGCTGTTTCTTACTCGGCGTGATAAGACTGCGAAGCGCGGCGATGTAATGGCCGATACCAAAATCCAGCGCATCCTGATCGCCCCGCTCCAACGCATCCGTGGCATCGAGGATCGCTTCAAAGCTGATGGTCTCTTTGGGCGGGCCATTCAGGCGCATTTGTTCATTCCGGGTATCCGATGAGCCCGGCGCTTTGATCTCAAACTGAGTGGTCAAGGTTTGCGGATTGATCATCAGCGGGATCGCATCCCGTGGCTCACCGCTCTGCGGATCCAACAGCACAATGCCTGCCCGCAAATAGTTGGGTTGGCTGGATAACATTTAGCCCTCCCTCCTGCCCGGCTGGCGGGTTCTCAGCGTTGTCATCAACTGCTCTGTCGATGCATGGATTGCCCGATCAGCGACCTGTCGCTGCACCAGCGCCGACACACCGTCCTGATACGGCCAGTTCGCCTGTACCGCTTGTTCTACCGCCCGATAGACCTGCTGGTAACTGGCATCTGCCGCAATGCTGACCTTCTCAATGTTCAAGGCCACGTTCATACTCGAACCCTTCTCCATAGCCACCTCCTAAGGCACCGCCAGATTGCCGGGAATTGTCCACCATAACGGTGGTGCCAGTGACGGAAGCATCCTTACGCCGCGGTAGATGAGATAGCCAAGCCCGACAGCTGCAGCCCCTGCCACGACCGGTTTAACCGCCGGACGCAAATCAGGCATCTCTGGCAATTCTGGCATTTCCCAAGGCTCAGACTGCGGCTCGACCGGTCTTGGCGCAGGACGGGGAGCAGGCCTTGGCACCGGGACAGGGGTCGGCGTTGGCACCACTCTGGGCACGGTGCGCGGCAATAAAACAGGCACAGGCAAACGCACCCGGATCCTGACCCTGCGCGGTACCCGTCTTCTCCGCGTGTTGCGGCAACGGTAGTAATACACGCCATTTGACGCTGCGCCGCCCAAAGCAGGCCAGACATCAATGTTCTGCAGTGGGTTGGCAACAAAAGGCATGGTTGGGAATGCATACGACCACATGGTGGTCGCTGGGCCAATGATGGCTTGGTAATTGGCGATATCGCGGTTCAGCTGCGCTTCGGCATCCGCTTGACGGCCATTAAGCCAAGACGCTGGTTTGATCTCGCCGACCTCATCAATAAATGGTCCTGCTGTATATTGCTTCACCATGTCAGGACGGGTAGAACCAGGGATTTGGAACCCCGGATGTCCGCCACCCAGACAAGGCGTAGACGGCGAAATTGCCTGATGCAACAGGCCACAGAACCCACCGATTTGACGGTGTGCCACGACCCCGATTTGTCCCATGGTCATGGTAGGTACTTGACACCCTGCGACAACGGCGCGCTGGATAATTGGAAGGCGTTTGCTGCGTGAAACCCCATCAAGCAATTTGGCTTGTGGAAACGGGGCGGGAGCGGCAGGTTGCCCACTGTTGTCGCCAAACGATTCCACCGCCGATTCCGGGATGAGATACAGCTTCTGATCGGCGGTTTCCAGTGATTGCATATCGGTAAAGAGATCTTCGACCTCACTTTCTTCCATCATTTCGCCGAGAAAATCGAGATCGTGTGTGGGTTCATCCAGACCCACAGCTTCGGCGGACTCCTCCGCCCCCATCCTTTGTGGAAACCGTCCAATCGCACCTTGTGGCGACGACACTTCGAAGCGTTCACCGGCGGCAAACGCATCGCCACCGCGATCGGCTTCCTGCTCATAGGTGTCGCCTTCACCGTGAAGCTTTGAAAACGCCAGCCCGCGGCGTTGTTGCACAACGTGGGTGAGTTCATGGCCTATCAAGCGCAGCCCTTCCGGCGTATCTGGGCGGTAAAATCCGGCACCGAAATAGACATCTCTACCCGCCGTAAAGGCTTTGGCCTGAAGCAAACGGGTGTAATGCTGCGCCCTGCCGCCGGTGTAAAACTGCACATCCGGCAAAGCCTGACCGAACGTTTCCCTTGCGCGCTGACGAAGGGACTCCGGCATGTCACCGTCCGGCGCAATGGCACTGCCCGACGATGAAGGTTTGGTCAAAATGGGGCTTTGGGCAGCCAGTGCCGCTTTCGCTGCACACGCGGGACAAGGTGTACTGGTTGCAGGCGCGTGGTCGCAAGCACATTTTCGCTGAATGACACCCTGGGGCCTGTCTGCGTTGGGTGCCGAATCTTTCACAACAGCCGGTTTTTTGGCAACGGGCGCCATCACGCATTCAGACATAATCCAGATCCCCCGATTTAATAGGACGATCCAGTTTCTGCATTTCCACCGCAGCCGCTTCCATCACAGCGCGCATGGAAACCGATTCCCCCTGTTGCGCTGATAAAAATGCAGCATTCAGCGCCACGTTGTGAATGCTGCCGCCAGTCAGGTTAAGTTTGGCGAGACGCGCTGGATTCATGTCTTCCGACAGCGGGGTTTGTTCAGGGAAAACCGTGCGCCAGATGCGCTCGCGCTCGGCAGGCCCCGGGAAAGGGAAATCAATCACAAAACGCAGGCGGCGCAGAAAGGCTTTGTCGACTGCCGATTTCAGGTTGGTCGCCAAAATCGCCACGCCGTTGTACATCTCAATACGCTGAAGCAAATCATCAATACCGATGTTGGCAAATCTGTCGTTGCTGTTACGCACTTCGCCGCGCTTACCGAACAGAGCATCAGCTTCGTCGAAAAACAGCATGGCCCCGCAACGCTCTGCAGCTTGAAATAACTCCCGCAGCCGTTTTTCCGTTTCGCCGATGTATTTGCTGATAACACTGGCGAGGTCAATGCGGTATAAGTCGAGGTTCAACGCATTAGCAATCACTTCCGCCGCCATGGTTTTCCCCGTACCGCTTTCACCGGCAAACATGGCGCTTATTCCCAGCCCACGGCTCATGCGCTCGCGAAATCCCCACTGCTGGTAAACCCGGTTACGAAGCTCGACCTGGGCGGTAAGTTGCTTGAGAAGCTTGGTCTGGGCTTCAGGTAACACCAGGGTATCCCAGTTGGCTTTGCATTCGATTCTGCTCGCCAGTTTTGAAAGCTCGGCCGAGGCACGGCGCTGACAGATACGCCAGATTGCCTTTGAAAAATCCGTCTCACTGGCGCTACTTTCTGACAGTGCAATGCGGGTGAACTGGCTGATTTCCTGCTCGCTGAGGGCAAATTGCTCGGCAAGGCGGGACGACAAAAGGGAGTCTGAAGATAAGTGCGTTTGCCAGAGCGACCGCTGCTCATCCACCGTGGGTCGGGAAACCAACAGCGGCAGGCTGTCTGCACTGACACCGATAGGCGCATGCCCTGCATCCACCAGCGTTAATCCGCCAATGCGGGAAACAAACTGTTTTAGAGCGGGCGATCTTGCGCCGTCGTTGCTGGCATCAATCAACAGCAACAAGGGCGTCAGGCTGGATTCGCGCAGCCAGAGCCTGGCGAGTGCATCCAGATCCGCTGCATGGCTGGGGATGGATGCCAAGTTTATTCGCTGTAAATCAAGGTTCAAACGCTGGGCGATGGCGGTTGCCATCAAGGTTTTCGCTTCGGTATCGTCACCATACAGCTCAATCGATACCGCGCTGCCATGGGTCTGGTTCAGGTAGTTGATGGCGGTTTGCAGCTGTTTTTGTTGCGAAGGCATCAGGGAAGATGAGAAATCCGCTTTAGGCGGCTCCAATAGAACACTTAGCCGCTCGTCGATATAGTTCAGTCCACGGACGTAATTCAGCACCCGCTCGTCGATAACCAGACGGGCATCACCATTCCCCGCTGGCTGCCACTCCACCAGCAACCAGTATCGAAGCGGCGCATGAGGAGAAAAAACGCTCCAATCCACCTCAGGAAAACAGGCCAATGCCAGAGACATGGTCGGCGTTTCGCCATGGGCAATGCCCACCAGCTCCCCACATTTTTGCGCCACACGGGCGTCCACCGCCGTCGCTATCGATAACGCTAACACCGCCTGATCGCCCTTTGACAGCCGGTACTGCCGCGAGATAAGGGCAAACGCCGTTGGCGGTTGAATATCTGGTGATTGCGGAATGGGATGCTGGGTTTCATTACTTTCCAGCCGGCTCAACACCCAGGCCGAAAGCGCCATCAAATGCGCATTGTTTTCCGTCTGCCAACGCGCCATTGCCTCATTTTGGGCCTCGCTTTGAGTCGCGCTTTGGGCGTCATAAGCGGAATCACCCTGCGCCTGTCCTTTGCGGCCGTTCACTGCATGTAAGGGTTGGATGGATTCTGTCATGGCACCACCACTACCTGCGTTGGATCGTACACTGGCGGCCTTGGTGCGAAATCAGGCGCAATAGGTGGCCTGTCACGCAGGATAAACCAGCTGTCGACACCGTCTACACGCAGCCTGACCGGATAATTCCCCGCGTCAATCGGCCCGAATACAAACACCAGGGTGTCTGTCACTGCAGTGACTGTCTCTGCCTGCGCGCCTTCGCTGCCAAGCCACAGGCTTGCCTGCTGGCCGGGGTGACAATGTGGGCTGACACGGACGGTGACTGTCACCGTGGAACCTGCGCGGTTTACGCTTTGTGGCGGCAAGGTCATCACGGGGGCGATTTGTACTGATAAGCGATTCGAATCCTGTGGCCGCCCTGCGTCATCAGCCGTAAAGTGAATGGAATAGACGCCGGATGCCCAGGTTGCCGGTGCGTTAGGTACTGGCACCGATTGTGTCCGCGCGCTGCCGCCAGCAGCTGCATTCACTGTGTGGGTGATTGGCAAGGCAACGTGCTCAAAGGTAAAGCGCGGATTGGTGCCGTCCAGCGACATCCCTTCCACATCGAAGATATCACCCAATCGGGCGCTCGATTGCAATGCGGGCGGAATGATGCGCTGCAGCATTGGCAGTGGCGGGATCAGGCTTGGGGTGACATCTGCGCCGCGGTTGTCACTGCCGATAGTCAGTACCGGCAGTGCTTCGCGGGTAGCAAGTTCTGCCTGGATCAACACGGTCGAGACACGGATAGCCGCACAGGGGCGGTAATGGCTTTGCAGCGCACTCCAGAGCGACGCCATTTCTGACACCGGCATAAAATGGGGTGCGATGCGCAGTGCTTCGGCCTGATCCGCCAGTCCGGTATCTGCCAGCGCTTGCAACAGTGGCGGCAAACCGGCCGCAATCGCAGGCGATGGGTTCAACGCAGTTTGGATCTCCGCGCGGGTAAAACCGGGGTGTTCGTGCAGGATCTGCATGGCATAACCCAAAAGTACGTCGTTATGCAGATCCGCGGTACTGTAGGCACAGACCAGATAATACAAATCAAGCGGCAGCGGCGTGTTGTTGACCCGCATCCCTTCCCTGTCGCGGGTTGGCAGGCAAGAATTTGACCACGCGCCATTCACATCGGTGTGATAGAGAAATACGTTCAGCGCAGGGCCGCTGTCTTCTTCACGCGCCAGCATCACATCCGGAGCTAGTGCATGCACGGTGACATTGGTGTTCACCAGCGCACCGACATCATGATCCACCAATCCATCGTTCAACAAATCACGAAGCAATTGGGTGACACCGGCAATGGCAAGGGCGCTGCTCATCGTTTACCCTCCCGCTCACTCAGGTATTGCGACAGGGATTTCGGCGGCTGCCAGCTTGGTTTTTCTTTCACCGGCGCTGCGGGCGGCACAATGTTCACTTCGCGGATAGTGACAGAAACGGAGACATCATGGTTTGCATGCGGCGTCTGCCCTTCACTCTGTTTCCGCATTGACGCAGCGGAGGTTGGATTGGGTCGAGGCTCTGAAACCGGCTGTTGGCTGAAAATGGAGGCAGCCACTTCGCGAGTAAAATCACGGCGTTTGGCAGGACTGCCAACGGGCGGAAACTTTTCTTCCGGCGGATTAGGGCCTGAATACGCCGTTGGCGTCTCAGGATCCCTTACGTAGTCTGCGTGTCGGGGAGTGACTTCCCCACCAAAATCCGCAGTTGAATGATCTGCAGCTGACAAATGCAATGCTTCCAGGTTCTCCGGAGAATTCAGGGAAGAATCGCTGCTCGGTACCGTCTTTGGATCAGTTTTCGATAAGCCATGCCGTGACGCGCTCGCGGTTTGCTGGAAATGGGCAGTATTTGAAGCGCTGTGGTCGGTCAGTTGAGCATCATCAGCCGGTTTTGCAGGTTGGGGAGCGGCTTCATGGCTCGTGACCTGCAGCCTTCTTGCAGGTGACGAAGGGTTCGGCGTGTCGGTCAGTGAATCACTGCCCATTTCACCTTGGACTCCGTCAGTACCACCTATATTATTTGAGACACCCTCATATGTGACACTGTCACTACCAGTGTAAGAAAAACCCTGTTTGGTTGTTGGTGAGTGGGCATAGTACGAGCGCACAACAGGCTTGAGTGTCTGTTGTCCATGCAGGTTACGTTGAAGGAACTGCCTCAACTGACTCATACCCCAACCCTCACATTTCGGTAACCATTGCCACGTGACGACGGCGTCTTGCCGGCGACATGGCAAGAATGTCATGGCTCGACCAACCGTATGCAGACGCCAGAATGTGCACATCCCAGAACTGCTGCTCTACGTCTGCTGTCAGCCTTGCCCAATATTGACTGGCGATATCAAACTGGTGCGCCGTTTCTGCGCCGCAATCCGGGCAACGGGCATTGAGGGACACGATGGAAAGTGGCTCAATCGCCAAAAGTTGCGCTTCGATGTCATCAAAAAGCCCTTGCCAATCCCCTCCCGTTTCCAACGATGCAGCCACATCGCTAAAAGCAGAAGGTTCAATCACGCATTCAGCAAACGTCATCAAAGGTTCCCCGCTTTGCGCCACAAGGCGTAAATCACCAACGCTCGGCAACCGCATTTGGCAAGGAACATTCATTAGGGACACCGGCTGATAACCCGGTTCGTAGGCATCGCTTTCAATCTCAGTGGATGAAACCTGCGCGGCACTTAAGGCCTCAGAACAACTTGCCAAGACATCAGACACTGAAAACATCAGTTGCTGCTTGGTGTCACACGCGGCGCATTGCCCTTCCACATCCAGCTGTTCACCAAACTGTTGCTGAAACGCATGGAGCAGAAAATGGTCGCGCCCTGCGAGTGTCCACGCCGTCACATCTACACCGTGGTTCGCTGCCGAGGAGACGTAAGCGTGAAGCATGGCTTCACATCGCGCATAGACGGGTGCTTCCGCTCCGGCTTCCCAGAGCGCAAGACGTTGATTGTCGTTTAACGGCGCGAACGAAACCCGCATGACAGCTTACTCACTGCTCAGGATGGACAAAGCTAGGTTCTTTCGGCGGCGATACGCTAAGTTGCTCCCATCCCTCATTTTCCATCTTGATTGACTGGATCATGAAAGACGAACTGGTGGCATCCAGCGCCGGGATGGGCTTGTACTCCGACACCCAACAACGGTAAACGGCGTAACTCAGTACCTTCTGTCCCGCTTCATTAAGCACATCGATAATGATGTTCTTGCGAAAATCCGCCAGCGAGACTTCCCCACCCAGCTGAGTACCAATCCGCCACACTTTGTTTGCCCATTGCTCAAATTGCAGGTTTTCGGTGACGCCGCGTTCCAGCGTGATGGCTTCGAATTTCACCTGACCAGGCGACTTACGGGTATGGGAGGGATCCCCTCCTGAACGGTATTCGTTCACTTCGACCGATTTACTAAGGCCAGAGACTTTCTGCACGGCGGCGAGGACGTCTCCACCCTCTTCTTTGACGATGAATTTATAGCCCGGATAAGGCACAACCCGCTGTCCGTTTACGTTTAGCTGAGACATCGTGCTTCCTCACTGTGATTCATTGATTGGCGATGTCAGTTCAAAAAGACTGACCGCGACCTAAAGTCAACAGACTCTAGCTACCGCTGTTATTCATCAACTGCAGACTAACCACCACAAACTCAGCCGGTTTCAGCGGCGCAAAGCCAACCTGCACATTGACGATACCGGCATCGATATCTGCTTGGGTGGTGGTTTCGCCGTCACATTTGACCCTGAAAGCCTGATCGGGAGAGCTGCCCTGAAAGGCACCTTGACGGAAGAGGCTCTGCATAAAATTGGTCACTGCCAAGGTAATTTCCGCCCAGAGATCTTCATCGTTCGGACGGAACACCGACCATTGCAAACCACGGAACAAAGACTCTTCTATGAACAAGGCCGTGCGGCGAACCGGAATATAGGCCCACTCTGACGCCAACTCGTTCGCCCCCCGAAGGGTTCGGGCACCCCAGGCAATATTGCCGCTGATGCCGCCGTTTCTCAGGCAATTAAGCCCAATCGGGTTGAGCTGGCCGATCTCATTGTTGGTCATGGTGTGGTTAAAACTGATGACATTACGAAGGCTGGCGGTGATGCCCGCTGCGGCAGTCCATACCCCTTCGTCACCGTCTTTGCGTGCCATTAATCCTGCAATGGTGCCGCTTGGGGCGATAGTGCGCAGACGGTTGTCATTTTGCGGATCAGGAATTTGAACACTGGGGTAAAACGCTGCCGTGTTACGGTGGCGCAACCCTGCTCCGGCGGCTTCATCCAACCAGGCAATGGCTTCTTCTGTGCTGTTGGCGTCCGGTGGCGGGTCAATCAAAAGGAAAGCACGTTGCTCCTCGCAATAGGAAATGGCGGGGCTCATTACGCTGGAAAGATTGGCGACCGACCCCAGGCCTGATGCTTCCGGGATCACCAGCAAGTTGAACAAATCAACGTCTTCGAGCGCATAGATACCGGTGCGCAGGTTGCGATTACCGCGAAGCTGCGCAGCGGTTGGCGCGGCGCCATTGGCTCCGGCTGTCGCCGCGCTCTGGAACCCGGCGGGGGCGGCGGTGTTCATGGCGTACTGTTGTACGTTGGCCTCACCACTGCCTGCCAGACCGGTAACCGCACCAAAATCCCCTGCGGTATCAGCAATGCTAACGACTTGCCCAGCACGGTAATCGGTACTGTTTCGCCCTGTGTAGATGGCGATACGATCGCCTCTGGCGACCACCTGGCACTGTGCCCACAACGGATCGGCGGGTTGGGTATCACGAATGGCGTTTTGCAGCATCAGCGCCGCTTCCGCGATGGTCGTCGGCTTGGTCGTTGCGTCGAGCGCCACAGAAAGCGTTGTGCCATTGCCCAAATCAATATCCATGGCGTTGTTGTCCGCCATGCCTGCATAGTTTGCGATCGTTTGCACGCCTGAGTAGTAACCGGTTGGGGCGGGCATGCTGTTGCCCACAGTGCCTTTGCTGATAAAAACCATCTGCGAATCGTCGTTTACAACTGAGACGACGTATCTCGAATGGGTTTCAACCATAGAAACATTGCGATAGACCTCGCTCCGCACAGGCACTTCAAGGCCATCGACATGATTGATCTCAGTGACGGAAAGATTGAAAAGATTGGCGGGATCAGAGGTCAGGTAGTCAATGTCGACGCGGATATGGTTGTTCCAGCTACCGGGGTCATCCACTTGTTGATCCTGGAATTGGCGGCCAGCATCAAATACCAGCGAGGCTGCACCGTCCCAGCTTTCCACTTCCATGCTGCCGGTAGTACCACCTCCGACACGGATAGCGATCGCTTCACCGCCACCATTGGCATAAAACTGTGAGACGGCGTAGCTGGTTTCGCTGTTGCGTTCCACGCCACCCATATGTTTCTCAAAATCGCCGACGTGGAACATGCGCACTGGCGTATCTAATGGGCCGCGGGAAAAGTTGCCGACAAACGCGGCGATTGACGTGGCGACACCACTGATAGACCGTGCGCCGCTGGGAATCTCCTGAATGTAGACGCCGGGATAAGTCAATGCGACTGGCATGGGTAACCTCCTCAAACCAAGACAATTTGCTCTTTCATACAGGCGTTGGAAAGCGGCACGTTGTTCTGGCTGAGTCCCTTGACGACTTATCTACTACTACAACAGACAGAGTATCGGTGCTGCAATACACAAGGGAGAATGGCTAAGAATTGTCCAGAAATGTGTCCCAAGAATAAGAGAAGCGAGGTGTTACACTGGATGCATATACGCAAGATTCATCGAGATAAAAGACAGAATTCAAGGCATTAAAGCGAATGTAAACCTTTTTAGGCACGAGCGTTCTATTTTCAGAAAAAATAATTTAAGCGAGAACATGCGTATAGATAGTAAGGCTGGCTGATTGAAATCCCAGACATGAATGTCAGGCTTTCGCGTGTTGCTTTGTTGCTCATAGCGGAAAGTTGCCATGACAGAAGCTGCGAATTTATGGATGGGAACTGCCTTGCTAAACAAGCGGTTTCAGATATTCGTTGCCCAACCCAAATGAAAAGCGCAGAATAGCGCCCCTTTGCCGCTGTTCGGCATCCATCAAATGAGAAACGAATATATGGGTTTTACCGCTTTAGGTCTTTCTGCGCCAATCCTTCGCGCCATTCAGGAAAAAGGCTACGACACACCGTCTCCAATTCAGGCTCAGGCTATCCCTGCAGTGCTGGAAGGCAAAGACGTGATGGCTGCCGCGCAGACAGGTACAGGTAAAACCGCAGGTTTCGTTCTGCCTATTCTGGAGCGTCTGGACAATGGCCAACGCACCAAACCAAACCATGTTCGCGCTCTGATCCTGACGCCTACCCGCGAGCTTGCAGCGCAAATCCACGAAAACGCCGTGGTTTACAGCCGCCACACGCGCCTGCGTTCAAACGTGGTTTTCGGTGGTGTGAAGATCAACCCACAGATGATGGCGCTGCGTAAGGGCACTGACATTCTGGTGGCGACACCGGGTCGTCTGCTGGATTTGTACCAGCAAAACGCTGTGAAGTTCTCTCAGCTTGAAGTGCTGGTGCTGGATGAAGCAGACCGCATGCTGGACATGGGCTTTTTCCGCGACATTAAAAAGATCCTGGACCTGCTGCCGAAAAACCGTCAGAACCTGCTTTTCTCAGCGACTTTCTCCGCTGAAATCCGCGATCTGGCTAAAGGGCTGGTGAACAACCCGGTTGAAATTTCAGTGACACCGGCAAACTCCACCGCACGCACGGTTGAGCAACTGGTTTACCCGGCTGACAAGAAAAAGAAACCAGCGATGCTTTCCAAGCTCATCAAAGATGGCAACTGGAAACAGGTACTGGTGTTTACCCGTACCAAACACGGCGCAAACAAGCTTTCACACTTCCTGAATGACGAAGGCATCACTGCTGCGCCAATTCACGGTAACAAGAGTCAAAGCGCACGTACCAAAGCACTGGCTGATTTCAAATCCGGCGACGTTCGCGTGTTGGTAGCAACCGACATCGCTGCACGTGGTATCGACATTCCTCAGTTGCCACAAGTGGTGAACTTCGAAATTCCACACGTGGCCGAAGACTACGTGCACCGCATTGGACGTACTGGTCGCGCGGGTGAAGCCGGTAAAGCGGTTTCGCTGGTGTGTGCAGATGAAGCGGACGATCTGTTCGGTATCGAGCGTTTGATCCAGCAACTGCTGCCACGCGAAGAGCTGTCAGGTTTCAAACCTTCCACTGCGCTTCCGGAAAAAGCACTGGATACCCGCCCTATCAAGGCGAAGAAGCCTAAAAAGCCGAAGAAGCCACAAGCGCAAAACAAAGAAGTGAAAGCTGAAGGCCAAGCGGGTAGCAAGCCGCGTGGTGATAAACCTGCGCAGCGCAGAAAGCCAAGTGCCGCAAACGGTAAGCCACGCCAAAATGGTCAGGGCAAGCCAGAACAAAAACGCGATCAATCAAACCGTGAGCAAGGTTCAGGCGAAAACAAACCACGCCGCGAAGGTACCCGTAACGGTAACCGCAATGGCAATCCTGCAAAAGCAGGTCAATCACAGCAAAAGCCACAAGGCGACAGTGCACAAAAGCCGCGCGCGAACAACGGTAATCGTTCCATTAAACCACGCCGTAAACCCGCCGGTGATTCAGTAAAAGTCAGCTGGGGCGAGTACTGATACTCTCCCGCTTTAATCGCTACGGAAAGCCAGACTTCGGTCTGGCTTTTTTTCGCCAGCGCCCCCAGTCAGCGCAAGTCTTAACCTCTTAAAAGTACAAGGTTTAATCAATCCGTTGCCAAACTGGGCATTCGTTCAGTATTCATAAAATAGTTCTCGTTTCTTACCAATTCTTGCTGTAAAAATTGCCGCCTTTTTTCTTAAAAAACAAAGAAAAAATCATTTTTACCACCTGTGTGGTTTAAAGGAACGAGAATGCATAAGAAAAAACTATTATCACTGCTCATCGTAGCTGCACTCGCAGGCTGTAACGATGACACTGACTTGAATCAGTCTGTACTTCCTCCACCTGTCTTACCTGAAGAAGGGACTGACGGCTCTCCTGATATTGGTATGCCTGACCCTATGATTGCCGGTGAATTCTCTCTAGACGGTTCACTTGTATTTAGAGACTCAGTGACCTGCAATGGCGCTCCCGCACATCAGTTTGAATTCTCCCAGAATGACAGCATCATTTGTGACTATGAAGGCACCGTGCTGGCATCCTTTGACAATGTGTTTGGCAATCTAAAACCGCGCTCTGGCGAAGCGATTGCCCGACATCGCCTTAAATTGGCAGATGCGCTCGAATTTGACGGTGACGAAAACAAAGCACGTAACGCTATCGCACTGCTGAAGTCCGTTTCGCCAGCGAATGGCAATCAAATCGATATCGCGCTGACAACCACTCAGGACAAACTGGCGTTTGCATCCGCGTATAACAATGACCTGACCTTACCGGCGGAAGAATTCGACAAACTGCTGGAAGAAAAACCTGCCGAAGAAAACCTGGCAGACAAACTGCCAAGCTCCCACGTTCCTGAGGTAGAGCCTGAAGTGACGCCAGGCACGTCAACTGACCTCAACGCAGGTTTCGTTTCAGCCAACGCAGAAGAGGCATATCAATACAAACCCGAAGAGGCGATTACATCTCAAGGTGTGTTGACAGATTCTGCAGGGCTTCCTGTTGAAGGTATCTCCTACTACAGCCGTTCATCCCGCGGTAAGACCAACGATCTCGGTCAGTTTGAGTTTGTTTGGGGCGATTCCATTTCGTTTGGCATTGATACTTTTGAGCTGGGTGAAATCCGCGGTAATAAAACTGCGTTCACTTTATCTGAACTTGGTGAAGACCAGCGCGGACGCAATGCCGAAGCCTTGGTAAAGCGTTACGCAAAAGTTGACGGCGAACTTTTGGTTATTTCGGATGCGGTTGCCGCCACGTTTGCCCTCTATCCAAACGTTATTAATGAAGCGATCTCGCTGTCGCTCAATGACAAAGACACCGAACTGGCATTAGGTAATGGCACAACACAGACCGTCAAAGCGGAGTTTGAAACCCAGTTCAATAGCGGCATAGCCAAGCAAATTGATGAAGTGCTGTGTCCAAGCGGCTGTTTGACGTCTCAATCGCGTTTTACTCAAGAGAGCCAAATCCGGAATGCCACCGATGATCTTGCCAATATTCAGGGCGAGATTAACAAGCTTTGGGGTATTAATGATGCGGTAGCCGAAGGTTGGAAGCCGGTCGATAAATTCCACGTTTTTGCTGACGCGACCTGGTTCTACGGCAGTGTAGGTGGAGCGCGTGGTCAGGCGGCAGTGAATATCTCCAACCGCGCATTCCCAGTAATGATGGCGCGCAACGATAACAACTACTGGATCTCGTTTGGGGAACCGAAAGCTTACGATGAGCACGGTCTGGCGTATGTGACCGAAGCGCCTTCCATCGAGCGTCCGGCCAAAGTGGGTGGTAACACTGCTACCTTTAACCTTCCATTTGTCAGCATTGGCGAATTGGGCCAAGGCAAAATCATGGTGATGGGCAATGCCCGCTATAACTCCATCCTGGTTTGCCCTACTCATTACTCATGGGGAGCGGATCAATCCTGCACATCTAACAAAGATGGCGATGATATGAAGAACTTCTTCAGCAATGTCTTCCGCTATCTCACCAACCGCGCCGAAGGTGAGCGTATCAGTGTGGGCACCAATATCCCTCACGTCTACTTTACGCGGGGCACTATTACACTCGGCCATAGAGCTGACTACGTTATCGCTAAGGACTTCAACGTCGACACCCATCAGGTTTCAGATTTTTCGGATCTGAATCCGAAAGATATGCCTTTGCTGATCCTGAATGGATTTGAATACAACGGTGCAACTGGTGATGTTTACCTCCCGCCACACACAGCCAACACTTCACAACCTAAGTTGAGCAAAGAGGATGTGAATGCGCTGATTGAATACACCAGCAAAGGCGGAAGCATCCTTGTTATGGAAACCGTTCGCCGCACAAACAATGCGGGTGAACTGGGTCGCCTGCTTGATGCTGCAGGTATTGCTTTCGGTATGGGTGAATCTGTCGTTCCTACTGGCAATGGCCCGAATGATGGTTACGCTGATCGCGTTCGTTCTAACCGCGAATATGGCTTGTACATCATTGAGCACTACCCAGCTAAAGCTTCTGGCGCCGGTGAACTGCCAACCTTACCATACACTATTGATGAAGATGGCAATGTGGTTTGGGAACACTTACTGGAATCCCCACCCGGCAAAAAACCTGAGTTGGAAACGGCGTACTATGTCGAACAAGATGACGAAGGTAATCAGGTTCAGCACAAAGCCTTTATCCGCGAGGAAGACCATTTCGTCAGGGATGAAAATGGCAAGCTTGATCTGTCCGACGGCCATCCGGTTATCGATACTAAATCACTTTATAAAGCTATCGACGATTTGCTGTCGAAATTCGAAGTGGATGGTAAGCGCACTTATCAACAGTGTGTTCTGCCGAACTATCACTACGAAATTAATTGCCTGGAGTATCGTCCGGGGAACGGCATTCCGCTGACTGGCGATATGGCTCGTCCTATTTATACCAAGCTTGATTTAGGCAATGATGAAGCCCGTGCGATGATCAAAGCGGCTGATCTGGGCACCAATATTGAGCGTCTCTACCAACATGAGCGTTATTTCCGTACTCGCGGCAAGGAAGGCGAGCGTCTGAGCAGCGTCGATTTAAACCGTCTCTACAGCAATATGTCGGTCTGGCTTTGGAATGATCTAGAGTACCGTTACGAGGCTGGATTGGATGATGAGCTTGGTTTTGAGCGCTTCACCCAGTTCCTGAATTGCTACACCAAAGATCAGGGAGCCACCGGTACGTCCTGTCCTGTTGATTTGGGCCAACAGCTTGTTTCCATGAACATGGTTTACGGTTCAGATGCCGGTGAATACGCAGGCATGATGAACCCAAGCTACCCGCTTAACTATATGGAAAAACCATTAACCCGCTTAATGCTGGGTCGCTCTTTCTGGGATTACGACGTTAAAGTCGACATCCGTGAATTCCCAGGTGAGCCTACTGGTTCTGCGGCCGCTGAAAATCTCACGTTGGATATGAGTCACAAGGTCGTTGCGTACTATGCGGGTAACCGTCAGGCAACGGGTCATTGGGCAGAGGCGCATAAACCTTTCACTGTGTCAGTTTCCGGCAACAACACCCCGGTAACCGTGACTATTGCATTGCATGATGATCTCACCGGACGGGAAAAGCACGAATTGGCACTGAAGCGTCCACCTCGTATGCAAAAGAGCTTCACCCTGCCTGTAAATGGCAGCCAAGAGTTCACAGTGCCTTATGGTGGCCTGATTTACGTTTCCGGTGGTAACAGCGAAAACGTGCATATCAACTTCAGTGGCACTGTCGCCGCACCGCTGTTTGATTCCTCCAAAGGTGGTTGGGTGAATCCTCAAAACTCTCCTGCACCAATTGGGGATGTGGTATCGGCAAGCTTTGTGTATACCGCGCCAAAAGCGAACCTGAATGCTGCGAACATTGAAGGCGGTGTTAGCCAGTTTGCAGAAGATCTGGATCAATTTGCGCGCGATCTAAATGACTTCTACGCCCGCGATGAAGGCCTAGAAGGCAAAGACAACAAGATGGCAACTCACTCAGGTGCACCGAACAACCGTCATGCCTTTGTGAATGATGTGGCGATCAGTGTTGGCGCAGCGCATTCTGGCTATCCAGTAATGAACTCCAGTTTCAATGCGAAAAGCGAAAACATTCCAACAGCACCACTCAACGACTGGTTGATTTGGCATGAAGTAGGACACAACGCAGCGGAAGCGCCGCTCAATGTTGACGGTGCAACCGAAGTCGCGAACAACGTTCTCGGCCTCTACATGCAGCAAAAACACCATGGTGTTATGTCACGTGTTGAACGGGATATCCGCATCGCGCCTGATTTTGTGAAAGCAGAAAATGGCCACGCCTGGGGCGCGGGTGGTCCGGGTGAGCGACTGGTGATGTTTGCCCAATTGAAGGAGTATGCTGACACCGTTTTCAATTTGAATGACTGGTATGACGCTGAAAGCATTCCTGCTTTCTATTCAACGGCTGAACGCCCGGATATGAACGGTTTCAACTTCTTCAAGCTAATGCACCGTTTAAGGCGCAACCACAGTGAAGAAGGCTTGAACCTGAAAGGTAAAAACATGTGTTACGGGCAGGAATTATCAAAGAACGATGCCCTGATGCTCTGTGCTTCTTACGTGACGCAAACCGACCTGACTGAATTTTTCACCGCGTGGAACCCGGGTGTAGTGGCTAACATTTTGCCAAACACCACCGAGATCCAGTATGACGGTGGCATTTCCCCTGCAGGTAAAGAAGCAGTTGCGGCACTAAACCTGCCAAAGCCGCTGTTTAACCCGCTGGAAATAGATTCAGTCACTAAGGCTGATGTGTTCTACTTCTAACGAAAAAGGGAGCCAGATGGCTCCCTTTTACTTCGCTGAACAAACCATTACTTGGTAATGAGTCGGTACTCAGTCAGCGTCAGAATCGCATTCTCCAAAATACCCAGTCCTTGCATGCTGTAGCCGTAGAAGTTAGGCACAGTAGAATCGCGGAAAGCAATGATCTGTGTGGAGATATCGTCTCCTAACATCAAGCCTTCAGACAACTCAGACATGCGAGAGCGCTTTTCATCATCCAGTGGCGTAAGAAACTCTGTAAAACCAGCGACAGACGTATACAGATTGCCAAATGAACCTGCCGGACTTTCCTCAATGTAATAGCTCACAGAGCGCGAGTAGTTCACTCTCACATCTTCGATATTTTCAATATTGGAAAGATTTTGCTCCAACAAAAGCTCACCACCAGCATGCTCTTCAGTGTTTGGCAAGAAGCCTTCTTTCGGGAACACCAACAGTGCTGAGATTGCGCCATCTTGGGTGACGGCAGAAAGCACAAAGCGTTTGTCATCATAGTATCTGATGAACTCGCCAGAAGCGGTCTTTTTAACGTATACAGGCGCACCAAGGGTCTCTTCCAACACATCTTCTGATGCGCGGATGTAAATACGGTCTAACTTGTTTTTAGATGGAATATCCGTGAATTGGGATAGCGTAAAGTTGGAGAGCTTTTCTATGGCATCCCAAGAATCATTAAACCCGCCTAGTGCGATAACAATGATGGAAACCAGCGCAATCATTCTGGCCCATTTTTCACGCACATGGTCACGCAAGTTACGCTTTGTGACTTCCTCTACCGTCATTTGCTCATTGGTCTCAGCTAACGACATTCATTACCCCTTTAGATCTTCCAGTTTTTCAATTGCCGACTCGATTACCTGCTCGGAAATCGCTTCAATTTCATCTTCACTGACGTACTCTTTGATATCGTCAGCGAATCGCACACCAATAAAAACGCCCAGGCCAACGAGACCAAAGACAAAATATTTAAACACTTATCTCTCCAGGGTTACTGATACAAGGAAATACGGCCATTTACCTTGCGTAGGTAGTTTTTCGTTTCGTCGTAAGGAAGATTGTTAATGAGATGCTCATACACTTCGTCCGGCGACATTTGATTGATGACGTCTGCAGCCTTACGGATGTTCGTTGAACGATCTTTGTTGAATGCTTTTGCAACGTTACCCGCGCCAGTGTTGTATGCGGCAATTACGCAGTACATGCGGCTTTCTTCGTTGGTAATCGACTTCAGGTATCGCTTTTCAAGAATATTCAGATACGCCGTACCTGTTTCTACGTTTACTGGCGGCACATACAAATCTTTGGCCTTCATCGGCGCATCGATGTTGCGCATCTGCTTGTTCACGTCATGACCCGCGCTGGTAGGGACTACCTGCATCAAGCCATAAGCCGGAACGTGAGATTTCGCATCGGGGCGGAAGGAAGATTCGCTGTGCATGATTGCCATGACAAGTGCTGCATCGATATCCCAGCGCTCACTTTCTGTTTCAACCAGCGGCTGGTAGGCGGACGCACGCTCTTTTAACGCTCCCTGTGGCAGGTTCACCTTGTAGCTCACCACCTTTTTCTTCGGCTTCACTTCAGCGACTTGGGCAAGTTGCTCTGATAGCTTTTCTGAAACCGTTGGCTTTTGTACTTCAGGCGTTGGCTTTACTACCTCAGGTTTAACTTCGGGTACGTCAGCCGTATCGACCTCACTAACTAATACCTCTTTAGGCTTTTCAGCCTCTTCGACGTTATCGTTTATCTCGGTAGCGTTAACTGCACTCTTATCTTTATCAATCTGCGCTTTTGCGGTTGCAGCCTCCTTTGCCACTTCCGGCACTGGGGTTACAGGAACAGGTGCTGTTGGCTCAGTTTTGGTCGTTTCAGCAAGTTGTACGGGCTCAGGAATGCCAAGCTCCTTACGCTTTTGCTGGAACTGCTGACTGATAGCCGAAATGCGTGGCGCAGCCGATTGAATAATCGCTAACTTTTTCTTGTAAGCACGTTCGTAGATAAACGAAGCAGGTATGCCCGTATTAGCTTGAACCAAGCGCTCTGCCTGAACGTCCAGTTCGCGCATCTGGCTCTGAACATGGTCGAGAACAAATTGTTTCTCTTTCGCTTCTTGCTCGGCGGAATAATCAACAAACTCAACGTCTGGCTGAACACCAGTGACTGCAAGCTTGTTACCATCAACTTCTAGACTGGAAATACCTGCCAGCGCCTCGTCAACATCCGCATCGGCATCTACAAGGACAGAAACTGTCGCCGTGTTGTTCTCATAATCAACGACTTTTTTAACTGTGTTTCCTTCGGAATAATCAACAGCGACAGTTGCATCAGAAAGATCGCCACTGCCCCATTGTTCAATCAGCGATGCACGCTCTTTATCGAGATTTGCCGTGTAATTGTCACGCCACGCTTCGTACTCATCCAAATAGGCTTCTAACCAAGCATGAAATTCTTCGATTTGCTGGGATTTTGGTTGCTTGATACGGGCAGCTTCTCTGTCCAACTCAGCAAATGAATCAGATGCAAATGCGCTTCCACCCGCAAAGGCTACAGCGATGACTGCAGAGATAAATGTCCTTTTTCCCATCACTTTCATTACGACCTCACAATATAAAAAAGAGGTTATCTTCCGATAACCTCATTTAAATTCGTTTCAAACGTTTCGGGATTACAGCTGCTTCAGAGATTCAAGCGCGTTCGCCAGATCTTCAGCCGCTTTCTCGTTGTTGAACTGGTTCCATAGCTGGGCGTCTTGAGTCGCCGTATCAATCGCTGCGTTACGGTTTACTTTGTATGCTTCCTGATCCATGCCGACCAATACATACAAACCACCGGTTGGGCTAGCTTGGCTTACCAACACGCGACTGTCAGTCAACGAGCGGCTAACAACGGTCTTGGTGATGTTTTCAAACGTCTCCATCACTGACTCGCTAGCGCCTTCTGCGGAAGTTGTGCTCATAGAGCCTTCAACGGCTTGTTTGAACATATTGTTCACGTCGATTTCGAACTGAGAAGCCAGTGCAACACGCGCATCGTTAGCTGCAATTTTGCGCATGACGCTCATGCCTGCCGCGCTTTTCTTCGCGTAACCTGTTGCTGCGATAGCGATATCAGATGGCATCACGTCACAGATCCAACCTGGAGCTGAAACTTGTGGTGCATCTGGGAATGTACAAGCAGCAAAGTTCTGACTTTGTTCTACAGTCGCGTTGTTGCTGGAACACGCAGAGAGAACGAGTGCCAGCGATGCAGCAAGAAGACTCTTCGCTTTCATCAAACACCCCAGTTGTCAAGCTGACACTTAACATCCCAAACAGCACATTCTTCCGGAACCAGTTTCGCTGTGTCGCCCTTACGTAACTTCAACGACAGCTCTTCGTCGATAGCTACCCAAGAGAAGCTCGGTTTCACTGCATCTAATTCATGTTGTACTACATAGCCATCGCCAATAGTGTAGGTTTCAATATCACCCTCCTCAGATTTGAATACCTGAGAAAAAGAGATATCAGCACCTGGCTTGATACGCTTACCTGAGCCCATTGCCACTTTAACCATGGTGCCGGCTTCACACTGGCGCATTTCCGTCACCGGCGCTGATGGCGCCAGGAGTTTCTGCAGCTCAAAGTTGTGTTTTACTGCGTCTGAAGCCGCATCACTCGCCATAGAGGTGTATTGCGCATTTGAAATTGGGCAGCGCGAGTTATTAGTTTCAGATTCGAAATAGTCAGTGCTCGAAAACTCAATGCGCTGGATAACTTCCATCTCTGGCAGCGACACGACTTTGGCCACTGCTTTTACTTCAGTACGGAAATCACAGTGCGCTGGGTACACTTTGGTTTCACCTTCGTCATTGGTCTTCTCTTTACGCTCGGTAAAAGAGTACGAAAGGTCACTCGCTGTCACTTCAGTCAAAATTGCCAGATCTGCAATAGGAACGCCTTTGGTGTTCAGGCGACCGCTTTGCTCTGCCAGTTTAATCTCATTTTTTAATTTGTTAGCCAGCTTGCGGTCTACCATTTTGGCGCCACTTTTCTCAACAACAGCCTCCAAGTCATTGCGGAATACTGTTTGCAGACGACCTTTTGCTACATCGTCGAATGCCATATCAACTGGCAATACAATGACTTTAATATCGTCAGACGTTTTTGCTGGCGTTTTGGATGTTTCAATGTCGATTTGAGTGTTAGGAGGACAAACCTCTTTAACACTAATACAACCCGTCAAGATAGTTGATACAGCTACAGCCACTAACCCTTTTTTAAACACTTTAAATACTCCAGTGCAAATATTATTGTTTTTTTGTTAATCCCAATGCATGCCAGATCCCTATTTCTTCCAACTGTTGGGAGAAATGACGTTCTGCACCTTCATGAGATAGTTTGAAATTAGATACCGAATTACCCGTGGAGATTATTTCACCACTGGATATAGTTCTTGATTTGTTATCTTTCAAAGTGAGTTGAGTTACTTTTGTTGTGATATATGCATCACCCACTTTACTTTGACGATACTCTGAGTCCATTTTTAATACGTGAGAGTTTTTAGCGCTCCACTTCTGTGTTGTGCTAATCCCTTCCAAGTTAAATTTCTCAGAGATAAATGCTGCGCTTCTTTTATCCTGTCGACCTGGCTGTATGTAAACATACAGATCTGATTTCGCTTGGCTAACCTTAGGAATCAATCTAATGAGTTGACTATTCTCAGTGTCATATTTAACCCCCATCGAGGTCAGGATACCTACACGGACGTAATAATCTGAAATTTCATCACTCAGATCCCTGTTGTTCAACCACCACACCAATTTGTCTTGATGAGAGAAGTTCTTGATAACACGTACTGACTGCTCTTCAATCTGCGAAAGCTCTACAAGCAACTGATCTTTAACATTTTCACGCTTAACGCGAGCCTGAACATAATAGGCGATGTCATTCTGGTCAGTTTTTAGATACTCAGTGCCAGTAAACGTTAATTGTGCTGATTTTGCATTGACGGAATTTCGGACATTCTCGTTTTTTAATGATTCGTCATTAATTGCACGAAATTGTTCATCGGATGAAAAAGATGAGTCTACCTGTGTCCAAAGCTGTTCATTAATATTTGCTAGCGCTGACTTTTTAGCCAAATTAAGTGTTCGAGCTTCACCTACCGCGTATATATAGTCCGAATCTGAATTCGTTTCCAAAACATACCAATCTGGTGGTGTGGTAGATTTACAGCCAGACAGCATTAAAACCATGCTGGCAAAAACCAATCTTTTGAACATAAAACCAACCAATAAACGTGATAAGCAATCAATCCTCTCGGGACGAGAGCATTGCAACCAAATGCTGGTTTATTGGTATAAAGATCATGAAATATGTGATATCAGCCCAATAAACGGCGGCATTATCTAGATTGGATGTTGATAGATCAAGACAGATTGTCAGAAAAAAGACAGAAAATTGACTTAAACCACATATTGATAATTTTATTACCAATTAAGTAAGTATAGATAACATCTCATATTGAGAGCAGGTATGAAATTATAACCGCCATCTAAGATGGTATTATTTTGAGATCAACTAAAGAGGGCAAAATATCTCTCATCTTGAGAGTGTAAGGGCGATGCCTCATGTTTTATTTCTTTGAAGAATCTTAATAGCTGAATTTGGTGAGAAATAGGGCTCAATGCTTAAAGGTATTGAGCCCCTATTTAATATTATCAATACAGTGTTGGTGAGAGATTAAATCCTCTAAAAATCGAAGCTGTAAATGGATTACTATCAGCCTCTGAGTGCACGCGGTAGGTAACCTTGCCCCCGTCGATGTTGAATCTGTAATCTACACTTGTCGATGTTGACCCTACCACTTCAGCTTTTTCCAACATACGGAAGAATGCCCACGGACCGCGAATACTGATGCTTCTTGGCGAGGCATTATTTGCTGTTGGGACCAAAGTAATCTTGCTCACAGCAGCTTCCCTCAGTGTATTCGGCCAAACCAGGCCCACGTTTTTCCTAGGGCCATGGCTATATTCCACATATTGACCATCAACGTTAATAACGGAGCGACGCTTGTTGGCGGTCAACTCAATGGGTTCGATCGTGAACTCCACATCCAGCGCACCTTTTCGGTTAAAGAATGCCCGTTGAATTTTCTTCACGCGGTCAATTTGATGCTGCACATCCCTGCGGATTAAGGCTTTATCATTTTCTTCATATGAGAGGTCGTAAGAGTCATCCATAAACATTCGAAGATTGTTTTCATAGAATCGGCTTACAATTCCGTTTGGCGCAAAGAATGCCTCGAAATCATCCAAGGCAACATCCTTAGACGAACGCGGATTGAACGGGTAACGCGACGCCAGTTTGTTTTGGAATGGTCTGTAAACATCCACGGTCCAGCGTACTTCGAGGTAACGAACAGCCTCTTGCTGTACCACATACCAACTTTCATCCGCCAATTTGGTCAACATACCTTCAAAGGGTTGTGGCATGCCTTCCGCGATCCGTTGAAGTACATATATAGGGTCAGCGTTGCTTAGTGACAATCTGGCTTTTGTAGCTTCCAGTGCAGCTTTACCCGGGTCAGGTGCGTCGTTGATAGATTGCATATACATGGTCAACTGCGATACGGCCTCCATCACTTCATCCAAATAGATGGGCTTACCCGGCTCTGTAGTCACCAATCCGTTGAGATCTTTAAACTGGCTATCCACCATCGCAGCCACACGATAGCGCGGTGACGACAACAGCTCCTCCCGCGCGGCATCGTTCTCAGGCAGGTTCGGGAACAAGTCTGTGTTGTCCGTGACTTCTTCCAGTAACCGATGGAAAGGTTGGTTGTTGCCTGTAATGCTCTCCAGCACCATCACCGCGTTATGGAGATCGGTAAAAGATTTGAGATCGATGTTATTGGTCGCGCGACGCCAGACTTCTGAATAGTCCTGCACATATAAGTTTCGGATTTTGTCGCGGAGAACACGTTTATCTTCTTCAGAAAAATTGATTGTATCGCGCTGACCAAGCACCCAACTGTCAACCAGTGCCAACTCTGATACCGAATCAGACTCTGGAATAAAGTAACTTTCCAAACCTTTATTTGTGAGAAGACGTGGGATACGAATATTTTCATTTGAAGCAATTCGCTCATTGAAAACGACATCAAAAACCGGACCAATCGCCGTTGCCAGATCAAAAGAGGAACCAAGTACGACAGTCGAAGCTTGTTTTAGGTTTCGGTAAACACGCTGTTCAATCGGCATCCTGCTCAATCTTCTTTGGGCAGAACGGGTTACACCGTCATAGGGTGCCAGTATCTTCTCCGCATAAGCCTCACCGTTGCGTCGGTCACCCACAAGATCGGTATGGTTCATTGCATAGTTAAGGTGTGTCATCAAACGCTCTTGCGTCTCTCGATCGCCTTCGTATTGCGCCTGCCATTTGGATGCAAAGTAGCTCTGAACGATATCTTTGTAACGGCCATCATCGTCGGTCATCATGCGAAATACACGAAGTGACGCCAGCCTGTCCTCATCATTTTTGGCCCAAACCACATCGGCAGCGGCCAATTTCATCAGTGCAGGAAGATAACGCGTTTTCAAAAGGCCCAAATACGTTTTCTCAATTTCCGGCCCAATCAGGTGGCCCTGATACAAACCAAGGTCCGAAAGATACTTAGGTTTTTCTCTGAAGAGACCAAACTCCATGGTGGCTTGGCGAATGGTATCCAGCGGTGCGAGGACATCGATGCCATTGTCAAAATATGTTTGACCGGAATATTTGTCCTCATATTCATTCACTTTATCGAGGACAAACTCAGCCTGGCTGACATTTTTCAGGTAGTACTGGTGCCATGAGCCTACTAGCAAGGCTGATGCAATACCACAAGCCACCATGGTTAGCGCGGCAAGTTTGCGCTTGCTTTTGGCTGCCGATACATTGTCCGACGCTAAACCAGCCTCTGGATAAATGATGTTATCGAATAAATAGCGCGTGAAGTATGTCGTGGAATTAGGCGCATTTTGGGCTGTGTTCACAGAGTGTGAGAGTCCATATCGTCTTGATGCGGAGTCTATGAACGCATTCGTCGGAACGCCCTGCTGGAAAACAGACGTGAAATAAACGCCACGTACCAAAGCAGGCGTCGAAAATTGATCACTGGAAAAGGCATCCTTGAGGTAAAGCTTGAGGACGTCATGCATACCCGCCATCTGGCGACTGAAGCTGTAAATCGCCGTGCGGTCCTCGCCATCAAAATTTTGCATTAATACATTTGGCAGCATCTTATTGATGCGTGAAACGAACTGCCCAAATTCGGCATCAAACTCTTCCAACCACGAATCAAGATCATCAACCGAATCCAGGGTAAACGTAAAGCCCAACACCTCTTCACGCTCTTTCTTGGAATAGTGGCGAAAAAACGGCTCAAATCCGTAAAGTAGATCCAGTTTGGTCAACGAAATATAAATCGGTAACTGGGTTGATATCGACTCCATCAACTCCCTAAGGCGGGCACGGATAAGATTCGCATGTGCTTTTCGCTCGCTGGTTGTTGAGGTTGCAAGTTTTGCCACATCTAATGCCACCACAACACCATTCAAAGGTCTGCGGTTTCTCGTTCTGTTCAACCACTGAACAAAGTGCGTCCAAAGCCGGCTCTCTAACTCACCTTGCGCACCTTCGTGGGCCCGCTGTGTAAGGAGTTCTCCATCTGGGTCAATAAGCACAGAATTGTCGCCAATCCACCAATCGAACGAAAATGGATTGTCACTCTTCTTGCCTGATGCCCGCATAACCGAAGAAAAGACAAAATTCTGTCCTGAACGATTTATCAGGCTGGTTTTACCCGCGTTCTCTGCCCCCATGACTAAATACCAGGGCAATGTATAGAGGTAGTCACGCGTGTTGAGGCTCTTTTTCAACGAAAGAACGACTTTATTCAGCTCTTCTTCCTGACGCTCTTCGAATCTTTGTATTGGATCCTGCTCGAGATGACGCTCCCGCGCTTGATGTTCGTGATAGACCTTCAACTTTCGCCATTGCATTACGCCCCAAACCGCTAGCCAAAGCAGCGAAAACATGACACTTGCGATTAAACGCGACGTCACAGACTCAAGGGGAAATGCACCATCGATATTAAGCCAAGGGCCCGCCCACCAAATTGCAGCGTTGATCAAGAGAAAAATAACGACGTAAAGAACAGGTAAACCCGCTTTAAAGACAGGCTTCACTCTATACAGTATTGATTTAATTCTGCTGTACATTTATTTCGTTCCCTGACTTCAATTATGACTTAGCAACACTTTCCAGGCGTTGTATCAATTTAGGTTCCCAATCGGTCAGCGATGTGTGTAACGCTGATTCGAGCAGGGTGTTGTAATGTTGATTCGCCATGGCGGAAAGTTGGTTTTTTTGCATTACATCAGCCGATAACATGCGCCAATAGAATTGATCGCGAGGTTCTTTTGCTGACGACAGGCCTTCATTCAACATGGTCAGCGCAATTGAAAGCCCCTCATTTTCAGCAAGAGCCAGTGCCTCTCGCCTTTTTGAATCCCAATCTGACGAGCTTGATGCTCCACCTTCACTCCCACTTTCACTACCTTCAATCCAACGTAGGGTAGGCTCACTGATAAAAGGTGCGCCGCCTTTGAACTTCAACTTTTCAATTCCTGGCACTCTCTTGAAAAACTGCCTCACCTCAGAGGCCAGTGATTCAGCAGACTCTGTATCCCCAAGTTTTAGAGCGATGCGATAACTGAGGAAATGACCATCGATCCAATAAGGTGCGACGGTAAGGCTCTGTTCTACCTTCTTCCAAAGCTCCACATCGGCGCCTTTATTGAGAGATTCTTCATACTCAGCAATGCGGTCGACGGATACGGGCATAAGTTGGGTTTCTCCGTTTCCATCCGCATCAGGTACCGACGTGATAGAAAACCAAATTGCAAATCGGCGGATCCTCGTCGCCAAAGCTATACCACCGTCCAACTCAGCGATGAACTCCGCCAATCGAAGCAGTGTTTGTTTCGTCGCGCGCTCTGAGCTCCCATCAATTTCAATCTTTCCCGGTTGTGGACTGGTTGAAATGCTTGATGCGCTCTTTGCTTGATTGCTTGATTCAGGTTGCGGAGACTTAGGTTCACTCGCTTTTATTTTCCGGCTAAGAGCCGATGCAAACATGGCGATATTATCAACAGGTAAGGCTTTATTTTCCGCCGCAACTTTCAATTCTGAGATAGCTTGTTCTAACTCTGCTTTTTGCTCCGAATCGAACATACCACCATCAATTTTTTCAACTGACTTTTCAGTACGCTGAATAATTTGGTTGAAAAATTTACGCCGAATATTCTCGCCTCTGGCACCCGCTGCAGGATGACAGTCTTCCCAATAAAGGGAGATAAAATCAGAGAGCAAAAACAGTGAAAGGGTGAAGCGCTCGGGATGGGGCTGATACTGCAAACACTGCAGTAGATGAGTCAGCAGCTTGAGGTCTTTGGTTTTCTCACTCAGCAGCTTGAACGCGCCTTGTTCCGCCTCTAACCAATTCACATCTCCATGGGAAAGCGAGCCAACTTTCATCATCTGGGCTTCTACGAAGTCCAGTTGTTCATCATCAACTAAACGTTCCCCCACTGACGTGCTGCCCACAATGGGTTTTGCTAAACATTCTCTATATGTCTGAATATCCATATGACCCACCTACCAACGACACACATTACGCATGGGTTGAATGGCTTGTTTGAGACCAGACGTATCAAATGTCAGGTTACCCACTTCCGGCTGATTTGATCGCACAACTGCGCGCGGACCAGACAATAGCGACTTCATCACTTCAATGGAGGGTAGACCCCGCCCCGCCCGCAAAATATTTCCACTGTCGTCACTCAACCAGCGCTGGCTTATGCTGAAGCTTGAAGCGGTCACAACCTTTACAACGCCAGCAGGGGTCGGCTTTGGAAGCACCAGTTCCACGCGGCTAATGTTGTCGAAACAACTGAACATCAAAATTGGCATTTTGCTCTTGTCCTGGCCTATATCCGGTAAGGCAGTAGCCGTCATCCAGATGCCCGATTTAGGCTGTTCAGCGTTTGCGTATCTCAGAACGAAGCCCGTATCATCAAGATTCCTTGCGTTTTCGCTTTGTTTGGCGCGAACCCATTCTTCGGGCTTTTCCTGCTGGAATGAGAAAACCTCAGCGGCATCAAGGGGAGTCTCAAACACGCGGTCGAAACAGGCTAAACGCTCCAATCGCCCGGAGATATCAGTGCATGCTGAAGCAGACGTAATCAACGCATCTTTCGTCTGGCCAGCAACGAAAAAGCTGGAAGACGTCAACATTGCAAACAACATGCAACGCGCTAAACGATACTGCATCATTTGCCTATCTCCATCTTCAAGCATTTATGGGCGAGAGTCCGTTTGGGCAAACCTAAACTTTCAGCAGCTTTGGTGCGATCACCGCCGTAGCTAGAAAGCCGGTAGCGAATCACACTGCATTCGAACTCCTGGACAGCCGCTTTGAGATTGTCGATGTTTTGAATATCCATGCCGATGTAGTTGTCCGCATTGACATCTTCGTTATTGGCCGCTGTTTGGGTTTGCTGGTTAAGAACGCGGGCACTGAAACTGTCTGCTCGGATTTCATCACCACTGCTGGTTATCGCACAGGCATATTCGATCAGGTTTTTCAGCTCTCTCACATTGCCGGGAAACGCATGTCGGTTGAGAAGATCAAGCGCAGCGTAGCGAATCCCCTTCACCGAGGCTTCCATCTGCCGGTTGTACTCTGAAATAAAATGGCTGCACAGATTCGGAATATCTTCTTTCCGCTCCGCCAATGCAGGAACAAAAACAGGGAACTGGTTTAGGCGATAAAAGAGGTCCCGCCGAAACGCCCCTTCCTCAATTTTGGCTTGCATAGCAACATGGGTCGCAGCGACCAATCGAAAGTTAGCTTTTACTTCTTGCGTCGCCCCAACTGGTCGGAATGTGCGGGATTCCAGCACTCTCAACAATTTGGCCTGCAATGCAATTGGCATATCCCCAATTTCATCCAAAAACAGGGTTCCGCCCTCGGCATCTGCAACTAAACCGGCTTTATTTCGCTCAGCACCTGAGAATGCGCCTTTGACATGGCCAAAGAGCTCACTTTCCAATAGGTTCTCGGGTATCGCGGCACAGTTAATCGCAACAAATGGTTTATCTTTCCTGTCAGACAACTCGTGGATTGCACGTGCAACCAACTCTTTCCCTGTACCTGTTTCACCGCATATCAGTACATTGAGTGCCGTGTGCGCTGCGGTGACAATATTGTTCCGGAGTGATTGCATGGTAGTGCTTTCACCAATGAGCACTTGTTTTAACTCAAAGGCTTTTTCTCTTTGTTCTTCACTGCTTCGAATACGCTTAATCGACGAGCTAAGCGCAGATATTTGGCGGTGATCTTCGCCTAGCTCTTTGAGCAGATCTATCTGGTTGATGAAAATTTCACATATCCGCCGCCACTGCTGGTCGGCCAGAAGACCACCAAGTAAAACGGCTGAGCCAGTCACGGTAACAAGTAGCTTCGTTCCCCCCTTGCCCAAAGGAAGAGGAACTATCAACACACTTTCTCCGCGTTTGCGCAGCCCCATCAATTTGACAAATGAAGGATCCTCCAGCCAATAATTAAGCTTGGCCGGGTCAAGCAACATAGGGGATGACGATTGGAAAACGTGCGCAAACGGATGGGTGAAATTGTCAATTTCCCACTCGAGCAAATTTCCGCCTTCACACGTTTGGAGCTTCCTACCCTGCGCACACGGCTGCACTACCCATACATTGGTTAGCTGCAAGGTGTTCTTTACTTGCTTAATAAACGCCGACGGCAACTTTGATAGGTCGCGTACACCTGTGATAGTCGCCGCAACGGCAAGCCAATCGTTCATTGCTTACTCCACCTCGCTGACAAATTCACCTTTCTCTGCTGTGAGTCGCACCTTTTTAACCGGCTCCCGAATGGCCAGTTTGTTTAGCAGAGCCAATGACACTGGCGGCAACAATTGTCCCTCAATGATGGCTTCCAACATTCGCGCGCCATTTTCCGTGCGTGTAGCCCTGCGCTGAATCTCTTCGATTAGGCAATCATCAACCTCTGTTTCCGCGCCGTAACGGTCGGAGAACAGTTTGACCAACCGTTGTAATTTACCCTTGATGATCGCATTCAAGGTGTCGCCATTCAGGGGCAGATAAGGCACGGTTTCCATTCGCGCAAGCAATGCCGGTTTGAAAAAGGCGGCCAGCTCTGGGTAAAGTTTTTCTTCCAGACATTCAGGCTGCTCTGCGTAGTCCACAATGGTTTGGTAACCAAGGTTTGATGTCAGGAAGAAAACGATGTTTTGGCAGTCAATGACGCGGCCTTCACCATCTGCCAGCTCACCTTTATCAAAGGCTTGATAAAACAGATTGAGCACTTCAGGGTGGGCTTTTTCTACCTCGTCCAACAACACGATGGAGTAAGGCATCTTACGAATTGCTTCCGTTAGTACGCCACCTTCTCCATACCCTACATATCCTGGCGGTGATCCAATAAGGCGAGAGACCGTGTGTTTTTCCTGATATTCAGACATGTTAATGGTGGTGAGGAACTGCTTGCCGCCATAAAGCAATTTGGCAAGTTGTACGACGGTCTCAGTTTTACCCACGCCACTTGGACCCGCGAGTAGGAATGCACCTTTAGGGCGTCCTGGGCGTCTCAAATCTGCCCGGGCAGTCAACAAATTGCGGTGAATGACTTTCAGTGCAACATCCTGACCCTTGATCTCTTCACCCAACAAGTCCGGCAAATGAGTGATGCGGCTAAGCTCATCAGTATTCATCTGGTCAACAGGTACCCCGGTCCAATCCCCGACAACCTCGGCGATTTGCTGAGCATCAACATGGGGATGCACCAGCCTTTCATCATGGGGAATTGCTTCCAATTGGGCGTAAAGATCTCGAAGTTCCTCTCTCAATGCTGATGGGCAGTCTTCAGATGGATCGTGTTCACCGTGAGTTAGAAGCTGTTGACGCTTTTCGATGACGGTCGCCACTAGGTCTTTCTGTGCGTGCCACTCTTGCTGGAGTCGCTCTTTTTCATTGCGGTCAACTGCTTCCTGCGCCTCCAGCGCCGCCAATACGGAGCGGTCTATGTCATAACCCAGCAATTCCTGACGTGTGAGCATGTCAATTTGGCGCTGACGCTGGATGGTGCGGGTTTCGAGAGCAGCTAGCCTGCGAGGTGGCGCGCCTAAGTTGATCGCAATTCGTGCACAAGCGGTATCGAGAACGTCTATTGCTTTGTCCGGCAATTGTCGACCAGACACATAGCGCTCAGATAATTCCGCTGCGGCAATAAGTGCATCGTCGCTGATAAGAACTTGGTGGGCCTTTTCGTAGACTCCGTGCAATCCACGCATGATATCTACGGCTTGTGATACTGATGGCTCCTCCAGCTTCACCAGTTGGAAGCGGCGGCTTAATGCTGGGTCTTTTTCAAAATACTTTTTGTATTCTTTCCATGTAGTTGCAGCAACAGTTCTAAGCTCTCCCCGGGCCAATGCGGGCTTCAATAAATTGGCAGCATCACCGCCCCCCTCTTGAGCACCTGCACCAATCATAGTGTGGGCTTCATCAATAAAGAGAATGACGGGTACAGGAGAGGTTTTCACTTCATCAATAATACCCTTAAGACGTTTCTCAAATTCCCCTTTGACTGCCGCCCCTGCCTGCAGCAACCCAAGATCCAACGACATGACATCTATGCCTTTCAATGAATCAGGGACATTTCCATCCACAATCCGCTGAGCCAGCCCTTCTATAACAGCACTTTTCCCGACACCGGCATCACCAACAACGATCGGGTTGTTTTTTCGGCGGCGACAAAGGATATCAATCATCAGACTGATTTCATCGTCGCGGCACAATACTGGGTCTAGCTCACCTTTTTTAGCCAAGTTTGATAGATTGGTGCAGAAGCGATCTAGTGCTGATTCGCCACCTCTAATTGGCGATTTGATGTCACCCGATGTATCGGATTTCACCGACGTTTCTGCTGAATTTTCTGTTAATGCCGCGAAATGCTTTTTCAGTGATTCACGGTTAATATCTTCAAAGTGGCGAATTAAATTCAGTGATAGGTACCTGTCAGGACGCATCAGTGCAGCAAGAAAGAGCATCCCCGAACGGATTTCCACATGGCCAAACTCCGTCGATCCCAACATCCAGGCGTCTTGCAACAGCTCGATCAATAATGGCGAAAAGGAAGGCGTCGTTTCTGGTACCGTTTCTCGACTTAGCGTCTCGCCCGTAAGCTGCCTAACAGGTTCAAAATCATAACCCGCACTTTTTAGTATGACGCGCACATCTGACAAGGGGTTGTCTAAAAGAGTAAAAAGAAAATGCTCTACAGTGACTTCCGGATTCTGACGTTCAATACTCAGGGCCCCTGCCTGCTCTAAAGCCAGTTTTGTCTGCGCGTTTAGCTTTCCAATTAATGTTGGTAGTTCAATACGAATCACGCTTTCACCTTTTTACTGAAGAAGTTTATTAAGCTGCTGCAACACATAAGACGTTTTGTTGCTGAGCAATAGTGAATAAATCGCAAATGCCAGGGTGATAATAGAAGCCGTTCCTGCAAATATTCCCCATAACGGAAATGAATTGGCGTGGCTATATCGGCTCTTCTGAATATTATCGACAGGACGAGTCAGTGATATTTTTTCGTCATCTTCATGCTGGCGTAATTGTTGATGAAGCTTATTTAATACTTTTTCGTATTCTTCCCGACCTTTCTCCATGACCTTATATCGCCCCTCAAATCCTAGGGTCAGACAAAGAAATATAAATTCGAGTAAGGTTCTATAGCGGTCAGGGTCAGATTCTAATCTCGCGAGTATGGTGAAAACTTTTTCCCCACCCCAGGTTTCGTTGTGAAAACGCGTCAGCAACGAATGCTCAGCCCAGACACTGTCAGCCCCCCAAGGGGTGCTCATTATTGCTTCGTCAATAAAGGAACACAGGACATAGCGGTACGCGATAATAACGGGGTGCTCAAAGTTGCTTTCCGCCAGTTCTACCTCAATCGCTTTAACTTCTTCGACTGCCTGGCGGTACATGGCTTCAACATTGTCGCAATACGCCAATTTGCGAACACGCAAAGCCATACCCAGGAGAGGGGTTGCTGCATCAATCAAAGGATTGTCGTTGTCTCCACGCAGCTTGAACCAATAGTCCTGGTCAGCATCTATGTTGGTTGCTTCATCAAATAGAAGGTGATCATAATGACGAACTCTATCGGGAGCATCGATATACATTTCAGCCATTGTTTAGCTCCTTATTGCCCAAAACTGCAGATCCATATCGGGGAATTGTCCCGCCACATGGAAAGCAAACCCGCTGGCGTTAGTAAGCATTGCCCAGGCAGCACTCGATTTATCCAATTGGTAGTAGGTGTACCCTGCGTGGTAAGGAAGTTGGCGCGGTGCCACTGGAAGAGGTGACAGCGGGATACCGGGCAACTGCAAGGATATGAGTTCTCGGATTTTTTCCACGGAGGCCACTTTTGTCTGTTGGACAAACAACTTTCTGAGCTCGTCCATTGGCATTCTCGCCCTTACAGCCAGGATGAAATCCGCATCGCGCAACAAACCCGAATCCTGCAGAGGTGCAACCATAAGGCCATATTTGCGCTGGTGAAGCTGGATGGATACCGCCCTTGGCTCCAAGACAATACTCAGTGATTGCCGCAACCGGTTTAACAAGGGTCGAAAAGATGAAACAGGCATATCGTGCTGATAAGGCAATAAATCTGGGGCCATTCGGCTTTCATCGGTAAATGTTGCAAGTTCACCGCACATGCCAGCAAGCACATCAAATAGCCTCTCAGGATGTAAACTTCTGAGGTTTGATAGATGCTGAAGTTGGGGCTGCATGCGGTTAAGCGATTGTAACAACATAAAATCTGAAACATCCGCGACGCCACCTTGAGAGGGCGAGCCAATGCGTTGAGCAATATTGCGCGCTCTCTCACGCATCAGTCCTGCCAATTCGCCAATTAAACGGCTAAGTGCAGAGACACCACCAACATTGAGATGACAGGGAATAAAGTTTTCATCTAAAAGCACACTGCCATCAGGACGCTTTTCCAATATTTTCGCTATCGCAATAGAGGCATAAGCACTGCGGTCTTCACTGTCGAGCATAAGCTTGAGGCAAACAGGGCTGACATCGATGGACGCTGTATCTCCCTGATAAGTATGAATATCGCGCACTTCCCTGCTGGCGGATACATATCGTCCGGAACCGGCGTGGTCGGGCCACGAAACCTCTGTGATTGCATCACTTCGCAACGGAATAGCCAAATAAACGACTTGATTCGCCGCTGAACCGTCAATGACTTCCAAAGCTTCTGGGGGCATATCTTCTTGCGGAACTTTAAATACAGTACCGTCAGGCATGACGCCAGAGACACTGTCTAATGCAATTCTTCCAAAGCTCAAATACTCTGCATTTAGCGTCATGGAAGTTATGCCATAAAGATAACGACTGACCGAAGATATTCTCTCTTCAATCTGATATTCCAAATTACGCTGCTGCTGCTGAAAATGCTGTGGTTTAATAAATAAACCTTCATTCCAAACCACACGATTGCGCGCCGACATGATTATTCCACCTTATCGAGAACGATTTCTTTATTGTCGAGGAATACGAGCAGGTGATATTTCCTACCAATTGGTAATATTTTTACGACCTTTTTCCAATCACTGGCATCAGGGTCAGAGAATCGTGCCATAACGGCAATATATCGGGTGTCTTTATCGATAGTGAATTCATCTATAAATTTGAACTGTCCAGGCACCATTGAGTAGTCACGATGGTCAAGGTAATTACTTTTTAATGCCTTTCCAGCACTGCGGGCTAATTGATCGTATCCAGACGAAAGGAACATTGAGTCATCTTCAAGTTCGAATACCTGCACTTCAATAGGCGTTGCATCACCGCTGACATTTGGGTTAACACTTTGTGTCGCTACAATGCTGTATGTCACTGTCGTTGGCATATCCTTTGGAAGATCTGCACTTGAGCAACCGCCTAGCGCAATTAAAAGCATGCCTGCAAATAGGTTTTTCATTGATTCAAATCTCCGGAGTGGTTTTCACGAATTTTTCTGTCATAGGCCTGGTCAAATATTTCCCAAAAGAGTTTTTCAAATCCTTTTTGGCGCTCTGAGGTCAACTCTTTGTAATAGCTCTTGTACATACTCCAAGCCCATGCGTCTGCAGATTCAGGTGATACCTGACCGGGTCGTCGGTATGCACTGAAACGACGCATCAAAGTGTCAGGAGAAAAAGCACGCAAAATCTGGTTTAGCGCTTCAGTTGTTGCGGTCTGCACAGCATCATTGTGATGACGCACATTCGATAAACTCTCGGCAACAGCTGACGGGGCGGAAAGGTGAACAACACTTCTATCTGGGTTGAACATAGTCTCGACAGTTTCTTCATACGCCAGTCCAAGCCTGAGCGGGTTGTCTTCGATTGGCTGAAGATTCTTGTTCATCATGCCAAATCGGCTTTCTTCCACCTGGCGATGAAGATCGAGCAGCCCTCTAATAGCAGACTGCAAAGAAGCCCCCATTTCTTCAGACAAAGCCTGCATTTCAGCCATATTGGATGGATTGCCGGTCTGAACACCAAGCCCCCTAAACAGTGGCCCAGTGACGAGGTGATTTTGTTCGTCACCATCACCGTATTTGCCTGATACATCGCTGTGATATACGTATTCTTGATAGTCGTTATTGTCTTTTGACGAGTATTCCATCCCTACATCTCTTTCAAGACGATCGAGGGCTTTATCATCCATGCCGTTTTCTCCAACTTTTTGAGTTCCTCTCAACATGATCGCCGAGCTCATTTCAAAATCACTGTCTGCCTGAACTGTCTTCATCCCCCTCAACCAACCTTCTGCCTTGGCAAACAGACCAGCGCGCCTCTCCTCTGACGACGGCGCGCACAATATGTCATCGTTCTCTACTTGTGATTGGCTGGAACTTGAAGAGAATGAATCAAGAGCGCTGAGTGGGTCATCGATTTCAGCCACATCGGCAAAATCGCATTCATCAGACTTTGCTTCTGCTCCAATAAGGGGGGCATCTTGTTCGAGACCAAAAACGTTGTCGACATAGTGGTGCTGAGCGGCCTTTACGTTTACGTCGCTCAATTGAATTCGAATTTGATATGGCCCGATAAGAACGACGTCATTGTCTTTTAAACGGGCATATTTACCAGCGCCGACAGGCATCGTTGCACCATTCATATAGCTGGCACCTTTAACGTCGAGCAGGCATAGCGACCCGTCAACATCCACAATTTCTGCATGATGCTGGAATACGCGGCCGCTGCGATCGTATAAATACCAATCATCTGAATGGCTTGAACCTATGCTCCCACCATTGTTAAAAAACTGGTATGAGGGAGATAACCCAGCTTCAAGCTTTTGTGTGTTGACCACAACACAGCTCGCTATTAATGCTTGAATGCTTTTAATTGCCGGTAATTGATGCGTCATTTGAATATCCTATCGCCTGACTTGAATCTTGACGGTTCGGGGAGCTTCAGAGCTTCCCGTGAAAGAAGTCCATCCCAAAGAGGCTGGTGAAACTCGACTCAATCTCATCGACGGCAACTCATTTTTTTGCGGGGATAACTCAAGATCAAACGCCATTTGCTCTCTTAATACGAACTCAACAAGCGTAATCAGTGGCTGGTATTCCTGGCCTGACGGAAGAAAATCTTTGAATCTCTCTTGGCTTAAACTCCCAATGCAAATGACAAACTTTCCGCAGCGATCTTGAACGCTCTCCCCTATAACACTGTCTACGCCAAGCGCAACGTTCGCTTTGCCTAACGTCATTTTTTGCTCTTCGGGAATAGCAACCTGGCGCAATTCCCATTGGCGAATAGAAACATCTTCAAGGTCAAAACAATGGGCGATGATCCCTGATACCACCTGAGGGGAGCGGCTTTTCCCTGCCAACATTCCGGCGTAGGAAAGCATTTTGCACCAATTGATGGGAGTTTCTCCGCGTAGCTCTTTATCTCCCAAACCAACTAGGGCGAACAGTTGTGCGGAAAAGGTATCAGTCGCGTCTTCTTTGAACCGTATGTAGTAACGATATTTTCGCCAGATCTGGAAAACCAAAGAGATCAGGCGGTGATTGAAAAAATCGAGAAATGGCTTTCTCAGTCCCGTTTCTTCATTTTCTGTAAGGATTTCCTCCAGAAAATAGCTTGGCAATGGTGATTGGGCTCCACTCATCCCAAGAAACGAGGTTTCAATTTTCATGCGTTTTTGGCTGGTTTGTACCAGTGAAGACACATCACTTGCGGCGAATCCCAAGCTTGGATTGCTGCTGAATGTCAATTTACTCGATGTGGAATTAATGCATTCAGGATCGAGTCCTTCAATCAGATGAAGAAGCTCAACCAACTGATAAAAGTTGTAGGATTTCACATTGGTCGGCAACCCTTCCGACCAATGACTTTCCCCAATACACGCTTCAGTCTCTGGGGTAAGCATTTCGCTTAAATCAGAGGCTGTTGCCCGCTCTGAATACCCCATGAGTATCTTTCCTTGTTATCGGCGTTAATGATGATCAATTCGTGGAAGGTGTTAATGCTTGCGTAGAGCGAAAAGAACCGGCTTAGCACTGTGCCAAAGAGGTACAATTCGCCTTCCGAACCAAATGCACTTTGAGATAGTGTTATCTCGGAACGCAGCCCCCTGACTGGAAGCCCTTTCAGTAGTTTCTCTGTTGGTTGGGTCTTTATGTCTACAATGCCTTCCATACGTTGACGAGAAATGCGCTCTGCCTGTCTGTCAACCAACGCCCGAAAATCATAGGCGCGCAATACAGAGGTCAGTGCCTCTTTTGATAAAAGCGACAGGTAGTTGAGTGAGAGGTTGGAAATCAAAGTCCATAGGAGGGAGCCGTCTAAAACCGGACGGATCGGCGCCGTTGGCTCAGTAATGTTGGTGAAGCTGGCAAAAGCCGGGGATGAATCTGTAGGAATGCAAATATCACCTTTTCCCAATTCGAGAGGAAGCTGCCTGTTTGTGCATGTCACCGCAACCGAGATGGCTTCACTGAATCCAATATGCTCAGTCTCATCACTACGTACAAATGCGATATGATGGTCAAAACCTTCCGTTTGCAGGCTATCCCTTACCCGAACCCTGTAATACAGTGCCTTTCTGTCACGCGCGCGTTCAATTTCATGATGAAAGCTTTCAAATGGGGTGTAAGTGCGTATCTGTCCACGGATCCGGCCGACATTGTTTTCTTGCCATCCCTGAACGCGGTCTACGCTAAAAACTTCATAGTGTGTTGCGTGACGACTTGAAGGCGTGATCTTATATTCCGCACTCTTGCCATTAAGATCGATTGGATCCGCATCATATGAGAAGAGATTGATGGCCGGTGTACAATAAAGCTCGAATGACTCCTCTTTGACCCTGACATCTGGTGGCAAGGTTTTTGAAAAGTTAAACCTAAGCGTTAAATTTCCCCCTGCGTTACCCGGAATAAATTGACCAAATGAACAGACGTCAAAGAACAAGAATGAAGCGGGAAACGAAAGATATTCCTGCAGTACCCTGTAACCTTCGTAGACATTTTTCGGGTACGGCAACAAGGCATCTCTTTCTCCAAAACCCGCTGGAGAGTAAGCATTTTTGGGTAAGGTGATAACCTTATCACCACTAACGATTTGGATGTTTTTCAGGTAATGCCCTAACCATAAATAGAGCATTTCAGCACTGTAGGTTTCACCACCGATAAAGAAGCGTAAGTCTTTCACTCCCGCTTCCAACAAACCAGCTTCACCAGAGGCTGAAAGCGACACATCGATAGCTGAAGAATCTCTCGTGTGGTGTGTTGTAACCGAACCACGCTTGAGCGGATATAATTCAACGTCCCTGCATGTTCTATAGTGACATATGGTGCCAGCAACTGGGCTGGTATCTAACTGAATACCCTTTTGTACTTTTTGCGCATGTGAAATAGCTTTCTCATCGGGAGAAAACTGAACAATAGCAAGGCTTGGAACCGGCCGCAGATAATTCGGCCAAAGCATATTAATAATAGAATGGGTTAGTTCTGGGAACTCGTCTTCTACTTTTTCTCTCAATCGTCCAGTTAGAAAGGCAAAACCCTCAAGCAACCTTTCAACATCAGGGTCAGTATTTCGGCTATTCAGAAAACGGGCAAGCTGAGGATGTGTTTTCGCAAATTCAACACCTTGCTCGCGAAGAAACGCCAACTCATCCCTGAAAAATCTATTTCTGGACACTTCAAACTACTCTGTACTTTCTATTACTATCCAACAACAAATCAATCTGCACATTTTTATGAAGCGCTCCAAGATTGACTGCTGCAACTATCTGGAACCGAAGATTTAATGGAGAACGAATGTCAGGTAGAACCTGAATTTCCATTTGTTTTATGCGAGGCTCATATTTCTCCAGGCATCGCCTTATTGTCAGGCGGATTTGAAGCGCAAGATCATGAGCACTTAAAGAGGCATCATTAAAATCGACTAACCCCAAATCAGGTGCGCTTAGTGACTCCCCTATTCGCGCATTCAGAAGATTTGATACATTTTTCTTCAATGAGAAAAGTACATCTTCAACATCAGGGGCTTGAGTTACCGTTCTTGTTGCAGCGCCAGCATCTAATCGTTCAAAGAAACTGACGCCATAAGGTGCTTCTTCGTAATCAAGCCCCGACATTACTTATGCCTGATCTAAACGACCAACGAGAGATAACTCGAAGTTCGCGCCCATATATTTGAAGTGGGGTTTTACAGCGAGAGATACCTGATACCAGCCAGGACTTCCCTCCACATCTGACACTTCGACTTTTGCTGCACGAAGTGGTCGACGACTGCGAACTTCTGCCGGCGGGTTCTCCTGGTCTGCCACATACTGACGAATCCAGGTGTTGAGTTCTCTCTCCAGATCCTGACGTTCTTTCCAAGAGCCGATCTGTTCCCTTTGAAGCACTTTGATGTAGTGTGCGAGGCGATTGACAATCATCATGTAAGGTAATTGAGTGCCAAGCTTATAGTTTGTCTCTGCCTGTTTCCCTTCTTTTGTATTCGGAAACACCTTCGGCTTTTGAATGGAATTTGCAGAAAAGAACGCAGCATTGTCGCTGCCTTTTCTCATCGTCAAGGAGATGAATCCTTCTTCTGCCAATTCAAACTCTTTACGGTCAGTAATTAAAACTTCAGTAGAGATCTTTGCCTGAAGCGCGCCAAGTGATTCAAATAGATGTACTGGAAGATCATCGACTGCCCCACCACTTTGTGGACCAATGATATTTGGACACCAACGGTATTTGGCAAAACTGTCAGTCAAACGCGATGCCAATGCAAATGCGGTGTTCCCCCAAAGATAGCTTTCATGAGAATCACTTACATTTTCACGGTAGTTAAATGTGGTGACCGGGTTTTCAACTGGATCATACGGAGTACGAAGCAAGAAGCGGGGGGCTGTTAGGCCGACATATCTTGCATCCTCGGACTCACGGAGAGCACGCCATTTAGTGTAGCGAGGGCTTTCAAATATTGCGGAAAGCTCCTTGATGTTTGGAAGCTCTTCGAATGAATCAACACCAAAGAATTCTGGACCCACTGATGACAAAAATGGTGCATGTGCCATTGCACTTACAGAGCCGACATATTGGAGTAGCTTCATATCACTGGATGAGGGAGAGAAAGCGTAATTACCGACAATCGCGCCTACTGGCTCACCGCCAAATTGTCCATAGCCTGAAGAATAAACGTGTTTGTAAAGACCAGACTGCGTGGCCTCAGGTGAAAATTCAAAGTCATCCAGCAGCTCTTGCTTAGTGGCGTGCAAAACTTCAATTTTGATGTTCTCGCGAAAATCCGTTCTGTCGACGAGCACTTTTAGACCGCGCCAGGAAGATTCCATTTGCTGGACTTCCTCACAATGAAGGATCTCATCCATTTGTGCGCTGATCTTTTTATCCAGCTCCACCAGCATTTGGTCAACGAGTGCTTTATTAACCGGTTCTGAATGTTGTTCGGAGCCAATCAGATTTTCAATAAAAGCCGCGACGCCTTTTTTCGCTACATCATAACCCTCTTCATTTGGAACCATACGGGTTTGAGCCATGATATTGTCAAGCAAGCTTGCGGATTCATAACTGGCGCTTTCTATCGCCTTCTCTTCTACAGACATTGGTAAATTCCCTTAACCTTGAAATATTACTGATCTTGTTTTGGCATTTCGTCAGCACTTATCAGTTCCAACTCAGCAAGGAGTTTTTCTCTTGAATCCTCAGATGCAAGAAGCTCCTGCAAACGGGATCGAAAAGCAGGAATATTCCCAAGAGGGCCTTTCAGAGCCACCAAAGCCTCTCTTAATTCAACAAGTTTTTTCAGTTCTGGGACTTGATTGGCAATAGCATCAGGTGAGAAATCAGCAAGAGACTTAAAGGACAGCTCTAACGGTAGTGATTGATCCTTTTCGTCTGTCATTTTATTCGGAACAGAAGTTGAAATTGATAGATTGCTTTCACGCATCACTGATGTGAAGTTGTTTTTATCAACATTGACCGCTTCACGCTCTTCGATTTGCGTCTCCTCTGGGTGTCCTTTGAAGTCACCAACAACCACCATCTTCAGTGGTAATTCCAACTCAGCCTGAGTATCTCCTGTCGCTGGAACGTATTTAATATTAATACGCTCTTTAGGTGCGACACTTCCCTCTTTTGCCATTTCAAATTACTCCTTGAGATTTATATAAATACACCTACAAACCCTCGTTATTTCAGATAAGAGGAGTCGACCCAATTCCGGGCGGAATGGATAAAATTAAATTCAAACGATTTGTGGTGTAGCATCAGTACCAATAAGGCCTGAGCTACCAAGGGCTCTGGAGATTGAAGGACTCAATAGAGAAGCGAAAGTAGTTAGACGAATGTCTTCACCTTCCCTGAGTTACGCTTAGCCTTCTGAATTAGACTTATCGCCGTAGAACCTTTCCAACTAACTGGGTTATATATTATTAATAGAGTTACCACTTAGAACTAACGCCAAGTAATTCTCCGCTTAGATTGTCGATTATATTTATTCAGGAAGGTGGGGTGCGGCAAGGGCATTTTGTAAAAAAAACACTTTCTATTATATAAAACAGATCCACCTCGAGAATTTTAGAGGTGAACACTAATGTTAAATAACTCTATAATTAGAACTATCTTTATATATTTCTAACAATAAGATTGTTATCAATAAACATCAAGTCTATTTATAGTTAGACTTGATGTTAAATTTTTTCATGAACTCAATCCAAATTATGTAATTTATCCTATATTCACCGTTCCACCACCGATCACAACACCTCCACATCCCACAGCATCCCCGGTTCTAGCTACCGGTTTTCCATTTGCGAATACAGATGATGACCCGCCAGAAATGCTTCGCCCGTGAGGTGGGCTTTTGGGTTTAACGTGTGGGGCCAATGAATCTCCTTGTCTGGCAACCGGCTTACCATCAATCTTTACGTTAGGTGAACCCGACGTGACGGGGGACGGGTGATATCCATCGTGTGCCGTACCAATATCGCCCAACACTACTGCGTTACCCATATCAATTTCCTTGCCAAATGTTTATTTTTTATTCAGCACAGAACGTGCCAACCCTAACATACTGTAAAACATAGAATTAATTTAAAGTCACCTCATTGACGGGCAACAAGTCGCTTGAATTTGAACCTAAAACTTGCCCGCCGAGCAAAAATTCGCCAACCGACAACTCAAACAAATCGGATTGCAATATACCCAAACAACCTGAAGATGCAGGATTCACCCAGATTGAGAGGCGTTGTGATCGCGGCGTCCCTTTGTAGGTGTCGTCACCTCCATCAAAAAGGAACAACTAAGAGCACGGGGTCAGTCAATTCGCCCGAAGGGAGGACATCAATGCGAGCATCTTCAGGTCGTTTGGCTATAGCTATCCGCGCCTCAGAAACTGAACGCAACCCCGACACCAATTGCACTTTCATCGAAGTTATAGTTGGAAATAGTCAGTCCGTATCCTTTTTCTGCTTTTGCGTAACCACGAAGTCCTTGGTAAATCGGGAAGTTCCAGCTCACGCGGTAGTAATTTCGGTCGAAATCGTCGCTAAACAAGTTACTTACCAACAGCTTCAGTTCTTGTCGCTCAGTAGGTTTCCACCCTAACTCTGCCTGTGCATAGCCCAGGAAGTCATTGATATCCGGGTTATAACTGGCACTGCCAACACGTAGCCATGGTTTAAACCGGAGATAGACTGTTTCCCAGTCATGTCGAATATCTACATAGACGCGATTCCAACTCACCTCGTTTTCACCGCCTGCGCCGTTTGATTCGTGCTCTGCCCCCAGATCTATCTGCCACTCATCACGACTGACCCGGTAGAAAATCTCAGGGTTATAGTTACTGTCGCGAAAGTATGCCGAGCTTGCGTAAGCCTCCCAGTTTGATCGCTGTGTATAAGCGATATACAAACCATCGCTATCGAACGCAAGAAGCCGGTATTTTGCACTGAACTGGAACTGAATAAAGGTATCTTTAGCCGGTTCACCGTTTGGGTTCAGTGGCATAAACCGGGATTGGTTAACCCGGGATTCGTGATAGTAAGGGAGAAAGTAGTTATCTTCGAATGCTGAGAGATTGTCGGCGGCTGCGCTGAGGGGAAAGCAAGCTATTGAGCAGCCGGCAATGGAAAGTAGATTCGTTTTTTTCACGTACAGCATCAGGCCTCCTGGCAAACCTTCCCCTGACGATGGCTGGGGAATCAAAACTTTGCCAGTATAGCTATCAATAGAGTAGCAGGACGCTCAAAAGCACGCTTTCGCTTACCTTTGAGCCATTCGACCAGCCATCGAGGCGGGTAATGATCGGTGGAAGAATGAAAATACGCTTAGATCACTGATCCTCTCCACGCACTGCTTTTATTACCAATCGGCGCACCGGACATTTACTTACATCACTTCAGATCACATCAGGTTGCCCACGAAGGCATCACTCAAAATAGCTATTAAATTTCAATAAATTGAAACGATTTCACACTCTCTCATATTTGTCGCCGCTTACAAAAGCATGATTAGAACTCAAAACAAAGTGATAGATATCACATATATTCTTTGCTAAGGTGCCGCCCCTCACACACACAATGTGAGGCAGAATGACTTCTACTTCCCTTTTGAAAAGCAACAATTTGGTATCAACCCTTACTATCAGCTTTTTCGCTCTTTTCCTCTTTGCAGCCGTTTACGATATGTCGCTCTTCTCTCAGACTATCAATACCTTATTTGGTCAGGCAGCAGAAAGTTTTGGATCTTTCTGGCAATGGCTGATGGTCGCCAACCTTGCTTTGGCACTTGGTATTGCTGCGTCACCGTTTGGCCGGATGAAGCTGGGTAGACAATCCAAACCTGACATCAGCGCGTTCCGCTGGATTTCAATGATCATGTGTACCCTGCTCGCAGGCGGCGGTGTTTTCTGGTCAGCCGCAGAACCCGTGTACCACTTTCTGTCTCCGTCGCCAGCATACGGCGGCGTCGACGAAAACAGTTTGGCGGCAGCGACAGCCGCGCTTAGCCAAAGCTTCCTGCATTGGGGGTTTCTGGCCTGGGCCGTTCTCGGCACGCTGGCTACCGTCGTGCTGATGCATGCCCATTACGAGAAAGGGCTGAAACTACGACCACGTGCCCTGCTTTATCCGCTGTTTGGTGATCGCTTCGAAAACCATTGGTTTGGCGCAGTTGTCGATGCCTGTTCAATCGTCGGCGTTGCCGCAGGTACGATTGGCCCTATCGGTTTTCTTGCCAGCCAACTGGGTTACAGCGTGGAAGTGCTGTTTGGTATCGAAAACGTACTCAGCACACAAATCATGATCTTGGTGGTTGTCGTTGCCATTTACTCGCTTTCAGCATTCACAGGTATGGACAAAGGTCTTCAGTGGCTGTCGAAAATCAACGTCCTTGGCGCGTTGGGACTTCTGATGTTTGTTCTGCTGCTTGGCCCGACGGCTTTCATTTTTGACGCTTTTTTTAATGCATTCGGCAGTTATATCGGTCACTTCTCTGCCATGAGCGTTGAAGCTGACAGTGTTGGCTGGATGACAAATTGGACCTGGTTCTTCTGGGGTTGGTTTATCGGCTTTGCGCCGATGATGGCTATCTTTATTGCCAAAATTTCTCGTGGCCGCAGCATCCGTATGTTGGTGCTGGCGGTCGCTATCGGTTCTCCCATTGCGACCAACTTCTGGTTTACCGCATTGGGTGGAACAGGCATATTCTTTGAGCTAACCAATCCAGGTGCTGTTTCTGAAGCACTGACCGGAGCAGGTTTGCCCGGCGTATTGATAGCGATTTTGCAGCAATTGCCATTGCAGGTGATCATCGTGCCTGCGTTTCTTCTGCTGACCACTACCTTTGTCGCCACCACCGGTGACTCTATGGCTTACTCCATCGCCGTTGTCACCTCGGAAGATTCGACACCATCCAAGTACAACCGGTTATTCTGGGCTTTGATGCTGGGTATTGTGGCGGCGGTTTTACTCACAGCAGGTAATGGTGGGCTGGCAGCCTTGCAATCATTCATCGTGATCACTGCCGTGCCAGTCTCACTGCTGATTGCGACAACATTAATTTCAGCGCCCCTAACTTTGCGCAAAATGCAGTTGGCTAACCAGACAGAGCACACCAGTAGCGAACAGGTATTCGGCTAACCAAATGGCTTTTTAAAAGTGTCGCATTCATTGCGACACTTATTTCCGAGCAATTCCCCAATTGATGGATTTAACCATCCCCGCTGAAAATCGTGCTATCTCGCCGCCCAGTTAAACCCTTTGCGCATCAGCTTATCCACCATTGGGTGTTTTAACTCTTCAACCGTGTGGCCAATCGAGCAGTAGAATACTTTCCCCTGATCCCAGCGCCGGCGCCATGCAATTGGCATCACAGTGCCTTCAATCCAATGCAGATATTCCCCACTGAAGGTGGTCGTCGCCACAACATCGTTGCTCGGATCCACCAGCATGTAATATTGCTCACCATGAATATCGAAATCTTCCAGACCTTCCATAAACGGGGCATCGTTTTTGGTGAAGGTTACTCGGTAGTCGACAAAGTCATCAGAGGGAACGGGATTGTCCGGCCAGCCCGGCGGATGGGCGACAAACTGACCACCAATCATAAAGTGGTAGGTGGGGTGGTCGCGGAAAGCGTCCCCCATGTGTCCATGCCAACCGGCTATACCACAACCACCTGCAATGGCATCCAGCAAGCCCTGTTCTTGTTCGCGGGTTATATTGCCAAACTCATCCTGGTGACTGCTGCGGGCACTCGACCAAATGGGAACGATAAGATCCAACTCTGCTGTTACTGCTTTGTCCTGCAGGGGTTCGAATGAGCCGTAAGACACCACGTCAAACCCTTCTTCTTCCAGCAAAGCTGTTGCCCAGTCACAAAATACCGTCGGCGTGTGTCCTTCCCAGCCACCCACAAACAACGCCGCTTTCTTTGCTCTTGTCTCTGCCATTACTTTTCCTTATTGATTGCCAAGCTGACTGCCAGCGATAAACTGCGCGATAGCGGCCATGTCTTTCTCACCAAACCCTACCGCTTCGGCTGACTTCAACTGATCCAGGTTGGTACTGATTTGCGCGAACCGGTGTCCACGGCTATCTGCCAGGTCTTGTGCCAACTGCATGTCTTTTTTTGCCAGCGAGAGCGCAAAGGTGACCTCATCGTTCTCGCCAAGATAAAGCGGCGTCCGAAAACGAATCATCGGGGAACCGGCGGCGCTGTCACCCAACAGGGTCATCAGCGCCGCACGGTCGATGTTGCAAGATGCAGCCAACGCTAAAATCTCACCGACAATCTGATTTTGGCTGTGAATCACACTGTTGATGAGCAGCTTGGCTGCATGACCGCTGCCCGCTTCCCCCATCTGGCAAACGGATTTGCCCATCAAAGCAAGGGAAGTGTGAATCTCTGGCGAAAGTCCCGCCGATGTACCAACCATAAACACCAACTCACCGGCTTCTGCTGCATTTAAGCTGCCGGAAACCGGCGCATCGACATAGATGACATTATGAGAGGCCGCGAGCGAGGCAATTTCTAACGACAGTGCAGGGCTGATGGTGCTCATCTCTACCCAGGCCTTTGCCCGCCGGTTCAGTGGTGCAATCAAGCCACTCTCCTGACCGAAATAGACAGCCCTGGCTGCCTCATCATCGGCAATCATGGTAAATACCAGATCGCAATCCTGCGCAATTTGCGCCGGATCCTCTGCGATATGAACCTCAGGATAGTGTTCTACCAACGCCACAGACTTACTCCGGCTTCGGTTCCACACCGTCAGTGGAACGCCTGCCTTTGCCAGATTTGCGGCCATCAGCCACCCCATCCGGCCTAATCCAATAAAGCCGATGTGCATAATATTGCCCTTTGGTTTGAAGGAGATGGTCAGTCGCTGTCCGGTGAACTCACTTGACCGGTAATCGCTGTCACCAAGCGGTTTTCCGTGACGGTTTCCGCCGTAAACTCTTCCATGACCTTGCCTTCGTACAAGGCAAGGATCCGATCACTGACACTCAGTATTTCCGGCATCTCAGAAGAAATTACCAACACCGCCAGACCCGATCTGGCCAGCTCACGGATGAGTGCATGAATTTCGGATTTGGAGCCCACATCAATACCCCGTGTTGGCTCGTCCAGAATAAGGATTTTGGGATGGGTAGAAAGCCATTTGCCGATGACCACCTTCTGCTGGTTCCCCCCGCTGAGATTACCCACGGGATAGCTGCCATCCGGCGCTTTTATGGAAAGCTGCTCGGCATATTTTTTGTAAACCTGACTCTCTTTGCCTTCTAAGAGCCAACCTATGACAGAGACGCGATCCAACTGCGCCATGGTGATATTGTCCTGACAACTCATGGCTAGGATAAGCCCTTGCTCTTTGCGATTTTCAGGCACCAAAGCGACGCCCAACTCCACCGCATGTCGGCTATCACCAATCACGGTTTCCTGACCATCGAAACGCACCACACCGGAATCAGGTTGGCGGATCCCGAACAGGGTTTCGGCAATTTCGGTGCGGCCTGCCCCCACTAAGCCATACATGCCGAGCACTTCCCCTTCCTTTATCGAAAAGGAAATATCCTCATAGTGTTTTTCGAGTGTCAGTCCTTCGACCTCCAAACGCACTGCCCCGCCTTTGGCCATCTCCACCACATTCTGTTCAAGTTCACGGCCGATCATCAACGCAGTCACTTCTGGCTCGTTGGTGTCTTTGGTGGTCAAAGTGCCACGGTATTCGCCGTCTCGGAGCACGGAAAGACGGTCAGAAATGGCAAAGATCTCTTCCATACGGTGAGAGATATAGGCAATACCAACCCCCTGACTTTGCAGCTCTTTGATCACCTCAAACAGCACCACTTTTTCGTAATCTGTCAGAGAGGCTGTCGGTTCATCAAAAATCACAATTTTAGGGGTAAAAACCAATGCACGGGCGATTTCCACCATGTACTTTTTGGCGATGGTGAGCGAGCCAACCGGGTCATCTGGGCCAAAATCGCAGTTCAAGCGCTTGAGAATTTCCGTCGCCTTGTCGTGCAGTTTCGCGTAATCCACCACCCCAAACAGCTTGGTCGGCATCATGCCAAGGAAGATGTTTTCCGCGACTGTCATATCTTCCACCAATGACAATTCCTGGTGGATCATCAAGATGCCCTGATGTTTTGCATCCATTGGGGTTTTGAGTTTTACCTCTTTGCCATCAATCAGAATTTGCCCGCCATCGTCCTGATAAATGCCGGACATCACCTTCATCAGGGTCGATTTCCCCGCCCCGTTTTCGCCGAGCAGCGCGTGCACTTCCCCTGCGCGGATATCAAAACTCACGCCGTTGAGCGCCACCACGCCCGGAAAGACTTTGCGGATATTCTTCAGCTCCAGCGTTGGCGCAATATTCTGGTTCAACTCCATTGCCATGCTCATGCGGAAACGCCTCCCTGCTCCGTCCGGTTAACTTTCTTGTCGATAAAGAGTACGAGGATCAGAATTGAGCCCATGATCACCAACACGTAAAAGGCGGGGACTTGCATCAGGTTCAAACCATTACGAAGAATACCGATAGCTAATACGCCGCCAAGCGTACCGAGAATACTGCCCGCACCACCTGTGAGACGGGTGCCGCCCAACACCACAGCAGTGATGGTCCAAAGTTCAAAATCTCGACCCAGGTTTGGCGTCGATGCACCCATTTGGGTGGAAAGCGTTACGCCTGCTAATGCGGCGAAAAAACCCACCAGCATGAAATTGAACATCATATGAGGGCCAACCCGGATACCTGCATCAATGGCCGATTTACGGTTGCCGCCCACCGCATAACAATTACGACCATGCACTGTGTATTTCATCATCAGATGCATCAGCAAGGTGGCAATCAGAAAGAGAATCGCCAACGTCGGGAAGCCCAATACTGAGCTGGAACCAAAGTCGGAATAGGCAAAGTCTGACGCATAAAAAGACTGCTCACCGGTGTACACGAACACCAGGCCGCGAATACCAATCATTGCACCCAAGGTGACAATGAATGCATCAACACCGGTTTTCCAAACGATAACGCCATTGAGCATCCCAAGCAGAATACCGGATGCCAGCGCAATCAAAACCGCTGCAGGAATGCCTATCGACCCTTGCAAATCAATCGCAAGACTTGCAGACAAGGCAACCACCGCCCCAACCGACAAATCAATGTTGCCGTTGATCATCACCACCGTCATGCCAAGAGCAATGAACCCGATGGTGGAGGTCTGGATAAGGATGTTTTTGAAGTTCGCAATATCGAAAAAGTACTCTGACGAAAAGCTGAACAACACAATGCAAAACACAACGAATATCCATATTGGTTGTGTTTTCAGAAAGCGCACTACGGTTTCCATAAAATAATCTCCTCTCGCTTTCCGTCAGAATTTGGTGAAGAAGCTGCCGCGTTTGGTACCGACATCCAGCCATACCGCCAGAATGATCACCGCCCAGGTCACCAGCCATTGTGCGTAATACGGGAAGCCCAATAACAACAAACCGTTTTGGATAAAGCCCAGAATCAGTACACCCACCACTGTTTTCGTGATGCTGCCGGAGCCACCCAGCAAGCTGGTTCCCCCGAGGATAACGCCGGCAAGCACCAACAATTCATAGCCTTGTCCCACGTTGTTTTGCGAGCCCATCACGCGGGAGCCCAAAATCAACGCTGCACAGCCAGTTGAAAATGCGGAGAGCAGATAAGTACTGAATACCAGTTTGTTACGTCTGATGCCGGAATACGCGGTGGCGATGGGATTGCCACCTACCGCAAAGATTTTTCGCCCATAGGCTGTCCGTTTAAGAAGCAGTTCGTAAATAACGGCGAGGACACCGAAGATGATAATGGGCACGGCAATTGGACCAACAAATCCACGACCGAATATCGCAAACCAGGTGTCCTCCTGATTGGCGATATCAACGTTCTGACCACCGGTATAAATCAGCGTCAAACCCTGTATTGCAGAGAGCATACCCAGTGTTACGATCAATGAGTTAAGCCTTAGATACCCCACCAGAAAGCCGTTGACCACACCGACCAAAAGGGTAAAGAGAAACATCAAAAGAATGGCTTGGCCCGGTCCAACTTTATCGTGTAAGTCGACAACCAATACCGTTGAAAAAGAGAGTAGAGACCCGACCGATAGATCGAGATTCCCGCCAATCACCACGATGGTGACACCAAGCGCAATCGTACCGATAATCGATACCTGACGGATCACCGTCATGAAGTTATCGGTACTCAAAAACCGGTCGGACGAGAGTGAGAAAGCAATAAGAAACACGAAAAAAGCGACCAGAATACCGTGACGTGCCATCAGGGTTTTCAGCGAAAAAGACGACTCTGCGCCTTTTTTATCTGTGTTTGTCTGCGCGTCTGAGGCCATAAAAACATCCCATTTGTTGCAGAAAAATCGAGCGCAATCCTTGCGGAGTACCTTCCAGAAAGAGAAAAAGGAAGGAATAGACCCCCTGCTTTCACAGGGGGAGTTACCTCAACCAACCGTTAGAAAACTGGCTTGGTAAACTGAGACATGTTGTCCTGCGTGATTTTCGGAGTATCAAAGTAGTTCAACTTTGGTACATCCTCACCATTTACAACGGCAATCGCAGTTGCCAAGGCGTTTTTGGCGTCATCAACCGGAGACTGATAGACAGAACCCCAGTACTCACCGCGACCCATTGCTTCATAGCCAACCGCAAAGTTCGTTGCGCCAATGAACGCAATACCTTCACGGCCTGCGGCTTTGGCTGCGTTCAGCGCGCCAACACCCATGTTGTCATCACCCGAATACACGCCATCGATGTTGTCGTACTTAGTCAGGAAGTTTTCCATCACGCGTTGTGATTTCTCACGGTTCCAATCACCCGGCTGGGTTTCCATAATGACCACGTCCGGGCAAGCCTCAGCCAATCTGTCTTCAAAGCCTTTTTGACGTTCGATCGCTGTGGTGTAACCTGGCTGACCTGAGATTTGTACAATTTGTCCCTTGTTATCAAGAGCATCACACATCATCTCAGCAGAGTAAGCACCTTGCTTAATGTTGTTAGGACCCGAGAAGGAGGCGATAAACTGTTGACCTTCATCTGCCACGTTTGAGTTGGTCACAACCACTGGAATGCCAGCTTGCTGTGCTTTGCGGATTACGGGCACCACGGCTTTACCGTTGGTTGGCCAGATAATAATGACATCGACTTTTTGCTGGATGAGATCTTGCATCTGCGCAATTTGACGCGCCACGTCACCACCCGCATCAAGCACAACGGTATCCACACCGTCGGTGCTTGCTGCTGCTTCTTTAAACGCTTTTTCGTAAGTGGTTTGGTATGAGTCGACACCCACGTTGTTTTGGGTAATGCCGATAACCATATCCTTGGCGTAAACTGTCGTCGCACTTGCTGCAATCATCAGACCTAACATCGTTTTGCTGACTGTTTTCATCCTTACCGCTCCATTGCTTGTGCACTCAAAAAGCAGAGTGCTTTAGTGTTGTCTGGATTCACGTCCAAACTGTTACTGCATGACCATGCCACCATCGATCATGATCAACTGACCGGTCATATAGTCCGAATCCTTACTCGCAAGGAAACTGGCTGTCCCCAACACATCTTCCGGATAGGAATAACGTCCAAGCAGGATCATTTCGCGAGCCAGCGTATCCATCGACTCGCCCGGTTTTTCAAATTTGCCGATAGCGACCAGATCTTTATCCAGTTGCTCCCAAAGCTCAGTGCGCACCACACCTGGGCCGTAACCATTTACCGTAATGTTGTGCTGTGCCAAGGCTTTTGCGCCACCGTTGATCATGGCGAGCACCGCGTGCTTGCTGCACGAATAAGGCACCACGTCATCAAAAGCCATGCGAGACACAATTGAACCGACATTGATGATTTTGTATGGCTCGTCTTGTGGCCCCTGTTTAATCATTTGCTTGGCGGCTTCCTGCATGCCCATCAGGCAACCCAGACCATTCACATCCATGATTTGTTGCCAGTTCTCTTCAGTGATATCGAGGAACATGAGTGGTTTGTTAATGCCGGCGTTATTGAGCATGACGTTGATCGAACCGAAGGCATCCACGGTTGCCTGCACACCCGCGACAATGTCTGCACGTTTGGTCACATCCATTTGCACTGCAATAGCTTCACCGCCCTTTGCCTTGATGCGGTCTACCACTTCCTGACAGCCTTCGAGGTTTACGTCAGCCACACAGACTTTCGCCCCCTGCTCTGCGAAATTTTCTGCTATTGCCGCCCCCATTCCACGCGCTGCGCCAGTAATAAGTACGTGTTTCTTCGCCAGTCTTGATGTATCCAAGGTGTCCTCCTTACTTGGCTCGTCTGCCCTTGACCTAACCTTACAAACAGCAAACGTTTGCATTAAATTTTCGTTAACTCAATTTTTACATTCACCCTCAGAGCATAGAACAAGAAATGAGCAACAAAAACCATTCCTTGTGTATCAATTTCAAGAAAACCAAGATTCCCCCACCCATCTATGCGCTCTATGCCATTGTAAATTCGAGCATGAAGTAATTTGGTGAACAGATGAGAAAATGAATTCGCAGGATTGAAAACCTCTACATCGATCACAGTAAGCCCGCCATTTACACGCATAAAAACGTCCATAACTTGCAAAAAAACACGCGATTATTTGCAAACGTTTGCAAATGAGTTAACGTTATAGTTACATCCTGACCTTGCCGGAGATGGCAGGTCGATAAGGAACAACTATGCGAGGGAGAGCTATGCAACAGGATCATCTCGAATTCGGCGAAGACGCGCGTAAAAGGCTTTTGGTAGGCGCGAATCTGCTCGCGGATGCTGTCAAGGTGACGCTGGGACCGAAAGGGCGGAATGTGGTCATGCGCAATTTCGATCAGCCCCCCATCATCACTAAAGATGGTGTCTCGGTTGCGCGGAAAGTCGCTATAAAAGGCCAGCTCGAAGAAATGGGCGCATCATTGATTCGGGCTGTTGCCTCCAAGGCAAATGATGAAGCCGGGGATGGCACCACGACGTCTACAGTCATCGCCCAGGCCATCCTCAATCAGGGTTTCAAAGCGCAGGCAGCCAATTACAACATCATCGATATCAAGCACGGTATCGAAAAAACCATTGATGCTGCCGTTGTCGCCCTGAAAGCGCAGGCACTTCCCTGCAATCAAGACGCTGACATCGAGCATGTTGCGACCATTTCAGCCAACAATGACACCGGGATCGGCAAGATTGTTGCTGACGCGATTCGTGCTGTTGGCGAACACGGTGTGGTTACCATTGAAGAAGGCAAAGGGTTTAAAACTGAACTGCATGTGGTGAAAGGCATGCAGTTTGACCGCGGTTATCTCTCTCCTCATTTTGTGAACATTCGCGGCAAAATGCAGGTAGAACATGCCATGCCGCTGATTTTGCTGGTTGATGGAAAGCTCAGTCAGTTTGATCAGGTGGTTCCTGCAATGGAACTTGCAGCCAAACAAAAACGGCCTTTGTTCGTACTGGCTGAAGAAGTGGAAGGTGAAGCTTTATCGACACTGGTTGTGAACCATATGCGTAAAACACTCGACGTTGTCGCGGCGAGAACGCCGGGGTTTGGGCCACGTCGTCAGGCAATCTTGCATGACATCGCCGCCCTCACCGGCGCAACCGTGATGTCTCCTGAAACCGGTAACGATGTCAGTCAAATCAGTGAACAGGATTTCGGCCAGGCTGAGCGCGTTGAATTGACCAAAGATCAGTTTACCCTGATCAAAGGGCTTGGCAGTGAAGCGCGGATTGCTGATCGCATCGCCCAAATCAACGCTGAAATCGAAGGTTCCGATTCGGAATATGACATCCAGAAAATGACCGAGAGACGTGCGCGTCTTTCCGGCGGTATCGCACTGATCGAAGTGGGCGCTGCGACGGAAACCGAAGTGAAAGAGAAAAAAGCACGGGTGGAAGATGCCCTTCATGCAACACGCGCCGCGATTGAAGAAGGTATTGTGCCGGGCGGTGGCATTGCATTGATCCGTGTTTGCGAAACGCTTGAGCTGCCTCCAGTAAACAATGACGATGAGAAAGCTGGCATGCACATCGCGTTAGATGCCATGCAGGCGCCGTTCAAACAAATCGTAAAAAACGCTGGGCTGGATGCTGGTGTGTATCTGGAAAAAGTGAAAGGACAGGAACGTGAATTTGGTTATAACGCCGCAAACGGCACCTTCGGCTCTATGCTCGAAATGGGCGTGATTGACCCAGCCAAAGTAACCCGCCTTTCTTTACAAACAGCAAGCTCCATTGCGGCACTCATGCTAACCACAGAAGCACTTGTCGGCGATACAGACCCTGATTACGTGCCGTCGCACCACCACGAGCACTAACACGACAGCAACATTGAACAAAGAGGCACATCTCTCCTAGGGATGTGCCTTTTGCCTTTTGCCTTTTGCTTTGGGCCGCTTGGCTGTCTGACTTTTTCACAAACGCAAAAAAGCCCGGCAGACCGGTGCCGGGCAAAACATCGACAAGTTTGTTATAGCATCACTCTATAACTCTGCTTGCCATACGTGGGACTCTAGAAGAGATTTCACCCGCTGCAAAAACGCACCGGAATAAGAGCCATCCACCGCTCGATGATCGAACGACTGCACCAACAAGCCCACGCTGCCAATACCAAGGCTTTCACGGCCATTGGCGTTGATCACCACAGGCTTGCGGCTGATACCGTCAATCGACAAGATCGCGATTTCAGGGTGGTTAATGATAGGTGTGGTAAACGCGGTACCTGCGCCACCGTTATTTGACAGGGTGTAAGTGGCACCGCTCATTTCTTCCGGTGTCAGACGGTTTTCCCGCGCTTTTTTCGCCAGTTCAGCGATTTTCCGCGCGAGGCCAGACACATTCATGGTGTCCGCATCTTTAATCACGGGCACCACCAGTCCATTGTGGTTCATATCAACCGCGATACCCAGGTGTACAGGCGCACTAAGCACCAGTTTTTCACCGCTGACCTGTCCGTTTAGGTTGGGGAATTCCTGCAAGGCTTTAATCACCGCGCGGGCAATAAAGGCCAACGGCGTGAGGCTTGCGCCGTACTTCTGTTTAAAGTCAGCTTTGTGCTCTGCACGCACCGCTTCCACTTCATCAAACAGCACTTCCATTCCCTGCGCCACATGCACTGCGTTGTCCTTGGCCGCTGACATTTGCTTGGCAATCTGCTTGCGCATAAAGGTGAACGGCACCTCTTCTCCCTTGATGGAGAGCGACACTGGCGCAGCTTTTTGTGACGTTGTCACTGATTGCTGAGCAGGTGCAACAGACGTTTCCGGTTCCATATAGGCCAGCACGTCTTCTTTGGTAATTCGCCCGTGCTTGCCTGAACCTTCAATCTGGTTGATATCGATGTCATGCTCGGTGACAAGCCGTCTTACCGAAGGTGACATCAACGCCAGCGCCTCTTCATCCAGCTCTGTCTGTTCAGCACAGCGGGCGAGGTACTCTAGTACATTGCGTTTGGTGATGCGTCCGTTCTGGCCGGTTCCCTCAATCTCACCGAGATCAAGCTGGTGTCTGCGCGTCAGGTATTTCACCGCCGGAGACAAGAGTCCATGGCCTTCCATTTTCTCATTGTTGACGGCAACGGGAGCGGCGGCAGGCTCAGAAGCTGAATCCCCTTGTTGCTGCGCTTGCTGCGGCGCTTCGGCCGCAATGGCTTCAGGTTTCTGGGCTTCAGCTTCAGGCGTTTCTTCCTCACCTTCCACAGCCAGCACAGCCACGGGTTCACCGACTGCGATCACTTCTCCGACATCTGCAATGATCTTACTCAGCACCCCGTTTTCCATGGCGGGCACTTCCATCGCGACTTTGTCGGTCGAAATTTCAAACAGCACATCGCCTTTGTTGACGGTTTCCCCTTCGGCTTTGTGCCACATCAGGATCTCGCCCTCGGCAACCGTTTCCCCAAGCTGGGGCATGATGATATCCATGTCTGCCTCCTGTTATGCGGGGGAACCCGGCCAATCCAGGCCGATGTATTGGGTTTCAGTAAATTCACCAATGCCGACGTAACCACCTTCACGGCCAAGACCGCTTTGTTTCATGCCGCCAAAAGGCGCTGCCGGATCGGAGATCACGCCTTTGTTGATCCCCACCACACCCGCTTCCAAACGCTTGGCGACGGAAACCGCATGCACGGTATCAGAAGACATCACGTAAGCGGCAAGGCCGAAGATGGTGTTATTGGCTTCTTCAATCACGGCGTCTTCATCATCAAACGGAATGATGACGGCAACCGGGCCAAAGATTTCAGTTTCAAGGATTTCCGCCCCAGCGGGAATGTCATTCAGCACGGTCGGCGGGTAGAAATACCCATTGCCATCTGGCATGACTCCCCCTGTCAGCAGGTTCGCGCCGCGGCTCACTGCATCGTCCACCAAAGAAGCGACTTTCTGCTGGGTGTCGCGGTTAACCAAGGGGCCGATATCCACGTCTTCGTCGCGGCCATCGCCCATTTTCAGCGCCGCCATTTTTTCCGCCAGCGCTTCGCTGAACGTCGTATAAAGCGAGCGGGCGACGAAAATGCGGTTAGCAGCAATACAGGACTCACCCGCATTGCGGATTTTCGCCATCAGGGTTTGTTCAACGGCAGTGTCAAAATCTGCATCATCGAGCACCAGCAATGGTGCGTTACCGCCCAATTCCATGGAGCTGTTCACCACTCTCTCTGCCGCATTGTGCAGTAACACGCGCCCTACTTCGGTGGAGCCGGTAAACGAGACTTTGCGAACCCGCTCATCGGCAAACATCACTTCGGATATCTCGCGTGCACTCTTGGAAGAAAGCACAGAAACGGCATCACCCGGCACTCCGGCTTCTTCCAGCAAGGTGGCCACGTATAACGCGGTCAGCGGTGTTTCTGTAGCCGGTTTGAGTATTACTGAGCAACCGGCGGCCAGTGCAGGCGCGATTTTGCGCGTCGCCATTGCCGCTGGGAAATTCCACGGCGTGACCAGATACGCGATACCGACAGGATGATGGGTCACCATGATGGCTTTGTCGCCATTGGGTGCAGACGAAAGCGCATCGTGCATCTGCACAGCCTGATCCGCGAACCAGCGAAAGAATTCCGACGCATAGTTCACCTCGCCCCGTGCTTCGTTGAGGGTTTTGCCCTCTTCAAGGGTGATGATTTGCGCGATGGTTTCCTTACGCTCCTGCATCAGGTGATAGGCGCGGCGCAGGATCTCTGCCCGTTCACGGGGAGAGGTTTTGCGCCACTCAGCAAAGCCTTTCGATGCCGCATCAATCGCGTCTTTGGCATCGTCGGCATTGGCTGCGGCTATGTGGGTCAACAGCGATTCATCAGCAGGGTTATACACGGGAATATCTGCCCGCCCCTGATAGCGCCACTCGGCACCGATTTTTAATCCTGTTGGCAGGGAAATGTTATGCACATTCATATCTGAACCACCTCCCGCACCTCGGCCACGATGCGTTCCACAGACGGAATGACATGGTCTTCGAGGTTATCTGCTGCAGGCAGTGGAATGTGAGGGGTAGTAATGCGTGTTGGCGGCGAATCAAGCTCAAAGAAGCACTCTTTGCCGACGATAGAGACAATTTCAGCGCCCCAGCCACACAACTGCGGGTTTTCTTCCACCGTAACGAGTCGAGAAGTGTTCGCCACATCTTCGAGGATGGTTTTGGTATCGAGCGGCACCAGAGTGCGAAGATCAATCACCGAACAATCAATCCCCTCTTTGGCGAGGATTTCTGCCGCTTTCTGGGCACGGGGTACCATGGCAGCCAGCGCCACAATGGTTACATCCTTGCCTTTGCGCAACACATTGGCTTTACCCAGCTCGACCACATGGTCACCGTCCGGCACTTCGCCTTTCATGGCGTAGAGGGATTTGTGTTCAAACACAATCACAGGATCAGGGTCGCGTACGGCCGCCGCCAACAAGCCTTTGGCATCGGCCGGATTGGACGGAGCAACAACCTTGATACCAGGGATCATCATCGCCCAGTTCTCAAGGCTTTGTGAATGCTGTGCGCCAAAGCGCGAGCCTGCACCGTTGGCTGTGCGGATAACCAATGACACTTTCACCTGACCGTCGGTCATGTAACGGGCTTTGGCCATTTCGTTGGCAACCATGTCCCAACATACAGCGAGGAAGTCAGAAAACATGATCTCGGCAATCGGTTTCAAACCGGTCATGGCCGCGCCCATGGCAGCGCCCAGAATAGCCTGTTCGGAAATCGGCGTATCGCGCACACGCTCAGGGCCAAATTCTTCAAACAACCCGACAGTGGCTTTGAATACGCCGCCCGCTGCGGCGACGTCTTCCCCTAAAAATACGACATCTTCATCGCGGCGCAGCTCTTGAGCTATGCCCGCTGCCACCGCTTCGCGGTAACTCATTAATTGCGCCATGCCCATCCTCCATCTGCCCAGACATCTTTAAAACAGAGAGAAACATCCGGCGCTGGCGATGCTTTCGCCGCTTCCGTTGCTTCATTGATTTCCGTATCAACATCACTTTCGATGTTCGCTAACACACTTTCCTCGACACCTTCTTCAGCAAGGCGGTTGCGATAAAGCGGAATAGGGTCGTAAGCCAGCCAGCGTTCCACCTCTTCCGCCGGACGATACTTGCCCGGATCGGCGCGGGAATGGCCTTGATGGCGATAGGTTTTGGCTTCAATCAGGGAAGGGCCGCCACCAGAGCGGGCTTTTTCGATGGCTTTACTAGCGACTTCATACATGGCATCGGCATCATTGCCGTCCACGATAATAGATTCGAGCCCGTAAGCACTGGCGCGATCCGCCGCTGGATGCTCCACCGCGGTTACCGAACCAATCGGCGTGTATTCCATGTACAGATTGTTTTCACAAACAAACACGACCGGCAGGTTCCAAATCACGGCAAAGTTCAGCGCTTCGTGGAACGCACCGATGTTGGTGGTGCCGTCACCAAAGAACACAACAGAGACTTCACCCGTCCCTTTGTACTGGCTCTTCCAGGCACTGCCATTGGCGATACAAAGCTGAGCACCGATGATGGCGTATGAGCCCATCGCGCCATGTTCGACACTGGTGAGGTGCATTGAGCCGCCTTTGCCGCTCAAAATGCCGCAATCGCGTCCCATCAGCTCACCGAACAGGGCTGTCATGTCTGCGCCACGGACTAATGTGTGGGTGTGGCCACGGTATGTACAGTAGGTGTAATCGCCCTTCTTCATCGCCACGCCAAACGCAGCGGCCACCGCTTCTTGCCCCATCGCGAGGTGGTTAGTGCCTTTTACCAGGTTTTGAAGAAAGAGATCGGAAGCACGCTGCTCAAAGCCCCTTGCCCGCAACATGGTGCGATAGAGCGACAGCCGTGTCTCCAGACTGGTTTCCGACATAGTCTGTTCCTTTTGAAAATGGCTTTAATCGGTGCATCAAGAGGATGCACCGGCGTTAAATAGTGTTTGTTGAATCAGTACTTGTTGGCGATAAAGAGCTCTTGCGCCGGGAACAACGTAATGATTTCGCAGCCATCGGCCGTCACCACAACCTCTTCCTCGATACGCGCAGCACCGTTACCGTCTGCTGATGGACAGTAGGTTTCCAGCGCGAACACCATGCCTTCCTGCAGTTCGAATGGGTTTTCCATCGATACCAACCGGCTGATGATGGGGCGCTCATGCAGAGCCAGACCCAGACCATGGCCAAATTGCAGACCAAAGGCTTCCATTTCGCTGGCAAAGCCAAACTGCTCAGCTTTCGGCCAAACGGCGGCGATTTTGTCTGTCGTCATGCCAGGGCGGATAAGGTCGATAGCCGCATCAATCCACTCGCGTGCCTGCTTGTAAGCATCCTGCTGCGCCTGACTTGCGCTGCCCACGTTGAGGGTGCGGTAGTAACAGGTGCGGTAACCCATAAAGGAGTGAATGATGTCGAAAAACGCCTGATCGCCAGGGCGGTACATACGGTCTGTAAAGTTGTGAGGGTGCGGCGCACCGCGTTCACCGGAGACCGCATTGATCGCTTCAACGTCATCTGAGCCGTTGTCGTAAAGGAATTTGTTGGCGTCAGCGACACTTTCGTTTTCACGTTTGCCCGGTTTGAGGTTTTCGGCCAACTGGTGGTAAGCACCATCGACCATGGTTGCGGCCATGTTAAGCAGTACCACTTCGTCCATGGATTTGATTTGACGCGCTTCCAGCATCACCTGCTGGCAATCGCGCACTTCCAGACCTTCAGCTTCCAATGCTTCCAACATCGGCTTCTCACACACATCGATTCCGAGCGGCATGTCTGCCACGCCTTCCTGAACCAACAGTGCTTTGATTTCTTTCGCGGCATTTTTGAAAAGACCCGCTTCTTTCGCAACAGAACCACGCAGTCCCAGCATGCCCGCTTTGAAATGTTCGGGCTCAATCAAACCTTGATACAGTTGATGGTGTTTTGCCGCTGAACCGAAATCCCACAGGTAGGGATCAGAGTTGCCAGTAAACAGCGCGTAGCGTGCAATCTTGTCCCGCGCCCACTCGCCAATAACCGTACTGGTGAGATAACGAATGTTGTTGTTATCGAAACAGAGTACCGCGCCAAGCCCTGATGCCTCGAGTGCCTGCTTGGATCGCGCCACGCGATAACGATGCAATCGATTGAAGTCCACGCGTTGCTCAAAATCCACACTCATTCTACCGGGTGCCGGAATACGCTTATCCCAATCCCAGCCTGGCGCAATGTCACCTTCCCTGATAATTTCCGGTTCCGTTGGTTTTACTATGCTCATAACAATAACCACTCCATTTATTGCAAACGTTTGCATTAAAAATGCAAATAATAAGTGGTTGATTGGGTGTGCCAAAAATCGAGACCGGCGACACGTACAAAAAACCACCAACTTGCAAACGATTGCAGCACATAGTAACGTTACTGTCAACGTAATGGTTGATGCAATGTTAAAACAATGCTGCCGAGTTGTTCGAAATGGAAAGGCCGCAGGATTGAGGACAAATCTTGAATAACGATAAGAATAAACGTATTACCGTCAAGGATGTAGCAGCCGCACTGGACATCAGCCCATCTACGGTTTCCCGCGCGCTGAGCCCCGAAAAACAGCACTTGGTTTCTGATCGCGTGATTGAGCTGGTAGAAAAGAAGAGCCGGGAAATGGGCTACACGGCCAACCCGATGGCAACGGCACTGAAACGCGGTGCAACCAAAACCATCGGCATGATGATCCCCGATATTCTCAACCCCATGTTCCCGCCGCTGGTACATGAAATCCAACAATTGACCAACCGTCTGGGTTACACCCTCACCCTCGCCTACACGGAAAACAACCAGGAGCTGGCGCTCGAAGAAATCAAACGCCTTATTGCCCGCAATGTGGATGGCATCATCCTCGCGTCTGCATTTCGCAAAGATCCAACTGTCGATTATTGCCTCGATCAGGGAAAACCGCTGGTACTGGTTAACCGTGTGATTGATAAGCAAGCGTCCGATCAGGTACTGGTGGATGATCGCGAAGGCATCTATATGCTATTTGAGCACCTGCACAGCTTGGGGCACCGGAAAATCGCCCATGTTGCCGGCCCAAGTGATATTTCGAGCGGTTTAAGCCGCCGTCATGCCTTCCTTTCCACCGCCGATATGTTTGATGTGCCCACCAGTGATGCACCGGTCGTGCAAACTGACGCCTTCACCGAGGTGTCCGGTAAAAAGGCCATGCGGGAGTTGCTGGAGCAACATCCGGATATTACCGCTGTGGTGGCAACCAATGACCTGGTCGCGCTGGGTTGTATAGCTGCTATTGAAGAAGCCGGTTTGCAGGTACCGAAAGACATCTCGGTGACCGGATTTAACGACATGCCCTATCTAGACTGGTTCCGCATTCCGCTGACCACGGTATCCTTGCCGCAGGCGCAGCTTGGCGATCAGGCGGTTAGGATGCTGCTTAGCCAAATCCGCAAGGAAAGCGACAGCAGTTTTCCGCGCAAGGTGTTGTTGCAACCCAAGCTGGTGATTCGTAAATCCACCTGCGCGCCGAAAACTGCATAGCCATATTGCGGCATTAACTGTTACCGCTCCCCCAAGGCTTCAATACGTTGCTGCGCCCGGGATAAAGCGTCATCCACGCTCAGTATCCCACGCAGCATTTTGTGAATTTCTTCCCCCAGAATCGCCACGATCTGGTTGAATTCCGGCACCGGTGGTCTTGGCCAGTTTTGGATTTCTCCTCGCCGCTCCAACTCATCAACGGTTTCAAAAATATCGCTGAACTGCCTGACCTCGGGGTCGGCGCTGGTTGAAAAGCGTGGGCTCGAAAAACTGCCATTTAAGGTGTACCACTTCATCAAATCCGGGCGGGCGAGATACGTCATCATTTGCCAGTTTTTCTCCAGCCTGTCTTCCGCCAGGTTTGTCGGTATCACCAGCGAAAAGCCGCCAATCGGCGAAACGGGTTTCACCCCAAGCTTTGGCGGATTGACGGTATAGCCCACCTTCCCATGTGCCTCGCACCCTTCATTCATCTCAAACATGGCGGCGCGAATCGACCAGCCATAGGTCATGGCGGCCTTACCTTCTGAAAACAGGCGGATGCGCTGATCCCAATTGCACTGCAAGCTCGACGGGTGGGCGTATTTCAGCAGTGCCATCAAAAACTCCGCCGCCGCGCGGCCACCTTCACTGTCTACCCTTGGGCGCAATTTCTGGCTTTCGATCTCTTCAACCGTAAAATCATCACCGATTTTGGGTAGGTCAATCACCGGCTGGCCGAACGACGCCATGGTCTGCATAAAGGTGTGGGCCACCGGTGTCCCTTGGGCGCAGTTGAGAATGATGCTGTACATATCCGGTTTGATGTTATGCAGCGCTTTGGCACATTCCAGCAAGGTTTCCGTGCTGGAAGGAGGAACAAGACCCAGTGATTCAAACAGATCTTTGCGATAGAAAAGCAGCTCTGCCGTTGGCTGGATCGGAATGCCGTACTGCTCGCTGCGGTATGACGATCCTTTCCACGCCGAGGTGTGATAGTCACTGTAGCGATAATTGGTCTGTTCAATAATTTCGGTCAGCGGGCGGATTATCCCGCCTTCGACAAATTCGCCAAACCAGGGCAGATCCACCGCCATGATGTCGTAGCGCGAATTGGGCAGCTTGGCATTTTCAATCACTTCATCGTGCAAGGCATCCAACGAAAGATTGACCACTTCCAGCTTACCGCCACAAAACTCGTTGAGGTTGCGCGACATGTCACTCAGGGTTTTAAACGTCGGGTCGGAGGGACAAAGAATGCGGATCACCCTGTCATAGCCAATCCCTTCTTCCATCACGCTTGGATAGGGGATCAGGCGAGATCCCATATAGGATGCACCGAAGTAATAGTCGTTTTCCTCACGACTCTTGCTATAGCCACCCTGACTGAAGCCAAAGGTGTGCCCCACCAGTGACTTTAACCGGTGCGCGTACTCTTCAAACTCCGCAATCATTTTTTCGGTGGGATGGAACGAGAAGGACTTTCCCGTCCGGGTTCTGGCGCGTTTTAGCAACATGCCTTCGTCGATCAACTCGCCAATCCTTCGCATCGCAGTGGCATAAGGCACATTGGAAGCCATGGCGATGGAGGTGATGGTCAGCAGCTTTCCTTCGAAATGCCGTCGGATCACAAAGGCAATGATGTTCCAGCGAGCATCGGTCAATGAAAGGTTATTTCCGTCTTCAACCAGTTTTCTTGTGGACTCGGTAAAGTCCAGAATTCTCAACAATTCTTCGCGGGTCATCCCTGCCCCTCATACTACGAATCGAGTTATCAGTATAAACATTGAGCTCAGCTTGCTTTTCTCGATAGTGAAAGAATATCCATTTTGGACAGAAACACACCGGTGCCCCTCCAACGGGTGTGAAAAACTCAGAAGGTTCATTCATGGTTTTCAAGGAGGGAAAAATATGGCGCAGGAACAGACTGATTTTGTTGTCGTTGGCGCAGGCTCGGCAGGTTGTGTTGTCGCTGGCCGACTCAGCGACGCAGGATACAAGGTCGTATTACTGGAAGCGGGCGGGAAAGACACCAGCCCCTGGATCCATATTCCAATGGGTTATGCCAAGCTTTATGCCAATCCTGCCGTTAACTGGTGCTATGAGAGCCAGCCAGAGCCACACCTGAACAACCGCCGGTTACATCAGCCACGCGGTAAAGTGCTGGGTGGAACAGGCTCTATCAATGGCATGATCTACGTGCGCGGCCAACCGCGGGATTTTGATTTGTGGGAAGCGGGTGGCTGTGAAGGCTGGAGTTTTGACGGTGTTCTGCCCTACTTCAAAAAGTCTGAGCATCAGGAGCGCGGCGCCGATAAATTCCACGGTGTAAACGGGCCGGTCTGGGTGTCTGATTTGCCCTCCACCCATCCGATTGCCGATGCATTCAATCAGGCGTCCGTGAATCTCGGCGCACCGGAAAACCCGGATTTCAATGGCGAAACCCAACGCGGCACCGGTTATGTGCAGGTCACGACAAAAGAAGCCAGACGCTGGAGCACGGCGGCGGCGTATCTTCGTTCCAACCTTGGGCGAAACATTGATGTTCGCACCCACGTCACGGTTAAACGCATCGTGTTGGAGAATCAAACTGCGACTGGCGTGGAGTACCTCGATAAGCAAGGGAAAACACACACCATCAATGCATCCAGAGAAGTGATTGTCTGTGGTGGCACGTTTAATTCTCCCCAACTGCTCGAGCTTTCAGGCATCGGCGATACCGCGCATCTGGAAAGTGTCGGCATCACACCCAAGCACCATTTACCCGGTGTGGGCAATAACCTTCAGGATCACTTCGGCATTGGGCTGGAGTACAAATCTACCCAACCGCTGACAGTGAACGACCTGGCCAACAGTCCGCTTAAAGGCGCACTGGCCATGGCACAGTATCTGCTGTTCCGCACCGGCCCCATGGCCAGTAATGGTAATTACTCCAACACCTTTATCAGTACCACGGGCGATGATGAACATCCGGACATGATGATCACCTTTATGGCGTGGTGCACCGGGGAAGATCTGCAACCGCGCAAGTTTTCCGGCTTTACCATTTTGCCTGAGCATATCCGCCCCGAATCCCGCGGTTTTGTGCACACACAGTCTGCCAGCCCAAATGATCCACCCGCAATCCAGTTCAATTTCCTCTCTACACAGTATGATCGCGACGCGGCGATTGCCGGTCTGCGCCACGCACGGAAAATTGCGGCAACAGAGCCGATGAAGCAGTTTGTGGCCGAGGAAATCAATCCAGGCATTCAGTATGAAAGTGATGAAGAGTTACTGGCGCACTGCCGGGAATCTGGCCTCTCGCTGCTCCACCCTGTGGGCACCTGCAAAATGGGCGTGGATGAGATGGCCGTTGTTGACCCAAGGCTGCGGGTGCATGGCCTGAAATGTCTGCGCGTGATTGATGCTTCTATCATGCCAACCATCGTTTCCGGCAACACCAATGCTGCAACCATCATGATTGGCGAAAAAGGTGCCGCCATGATCCTGGAAGACGCGCTAGAAACCGTTCATCAGGCCACGGGGCGATAAAGGAGGGGAATCATGCTGAACATCTCAATCATCGGCGCAGGGCGTATGGGTGACATCTACGCCCCAATCATCGCCCAGCGCCCCGACACCCGAATCCGCTTTATCGCCAGCCGCTCGCTGGCGTCAGCGAAAAAACTCACCGACCAATATGGCGGCACACCCAGTGATAACATCGCAGCCGCGATTGCTGACAACGAAACCGACGCGGTGATCATCTGCTCACCCACCACCACGCACCTTGAATACATCACCCTCGCCGCAAGGGCGGGGAAACCTATCCTGTGCGAAAAACCGGTGGATTTGAATGTCGGCCGCGTACTCGCTTGCCAGGTTGTACTGGATGAACACCCTGTGCTGTTTGGGGTGGGTTTCAACCGACGCTTTGACCCAGCCATCGATCAGCTAAAACGGAGGGTACAACAAGGCGATATCGGCAAGCTCAACATGTTGCTGCTGACCAGCCGTGATCCTGCACCACCGCCACTGGAATACCTTAAAAAATCTGGTGGCTATTTCTGCGACAGCACCATTCATGATATCGACCTTGCCTGTTGGATCTCCGGCGAGACGCCGTTTGAGGTGTATACCGCTGCAAGTTGTATGGTAGACCCTGCCATTGGTGAGCTGGGCGATGCCGATACCGCGATGACTACCTTGCGCATGCCAAGCGGCTTGCTGGTTCACATCAACAACAGCCGCCGCGCCGTTTACGGTTTTGACCAGCGTATCGAGGCGTTTGGCGATAAAGGCATGCTGCAAACGTTGAACCATACCGAGCATACGCTCCAGCAGTTTTCTGCTGACGCAACACACAGCCAGCCGCCATTGCAGCACTTTTTCCTGGAACGCTATGCAGAGTCTTTCCGTCGTGAAGTAGACGATTTCATCCATGCCATTACCCAAAACTCAACAACCAGTGCAGGACTTTCTGATGGATTACTGGCGTTGAAAATTGCCCAAACCTGTCAGGCTTCGTTCGAACTGGGAAAAAGCTTACCCTTCGACGCATGACTCCTTCCCTCCACCATCAATACTCGCATTCAAATCTCGAATGATAACCACAAGAAAGGGCCCTTTCGGGCCCTTGAACGCGTTTCTGACCGGGAAGCGGTTTACCAGTCAGGTCGCTCAAACTGACCGACGTTATCCGCCTGAATCTTCGGCGTTTCGATCTGGCTGATTGCTGGCACCTCAATACCGTTAGCAACTTTCACCGCCGTCTGGATAGCAAGGATGGCATCATCAACCGGCGATTGCTTGTTCGAGCCGGTTTCCCAGCCAGACTGGATAGCATCCCAGCCTTCACCGAACAGATTACAGGTTACCACTTTCACTTCACCCGGCTTTTTGCCTGCACCCTGCAGCGCGGAAATCACGCCGAGACCCATGCCGTCATCAAAGGCGTACACGCCATCAATTTTGTCACCATACTTGGTGAGGAAGGTTTCCATCACGGTCTGGGCTTTCTCACGGTTCCATTCCGCCGTCTGGCTATCGAGGATTTCAATATCCGGGTAGGCATCTTCCATTTTATCGAGGAAGCAGTTCTTACGCAGGATAGACACGGTGTAACCCGGTGTACCTTCTACCACCACCACATTGCCTTTGCCGTCGAGGGAATCCCCCAGCATTTCGGCCGCTTGTTCAGCCTGGGCACAGTCATCAGGGCCAGTGTGCGCCGCAATGTAGCGACGCCCTGCCTCACCGATGGGCGAATTGGACGTGATAACAGGAATATTGGAGCGCGATGCCTGACGCACTGCCGGGATCAAGGCGTTCTGCGAAGTAGGCCAGAGCACAATGACATCGAGGTTTTGCGAAACCATGTCCTGGATCTGGTTAAACTGAGTGGCGGGATCACCTTGCGGGTCCATTACCGTGGCTTTCAGCCCCAGCTCTTTGGTGTATTTCTCCGCTGTTTCAGCGTATTTGGCCTGATAAGCGTTAGAGCCAGGGTATAAAACAGTGATGCCAATTCGGGTTTCTGACAGCGGCTTTTTCAGCTCCCCTCCCAGCCAATCCGGTGCTTCCTGAGCCGCAAGCGAACCCGCAACAAAAGGAACAAGGAGCAAGCTCGCAGAGAGCAGGCGCGTTCTAAGCGTTTTTACAGTCATAATACCTCCATTGTTGACTGTCCATGAGCCAGGTAACGGCTCAGCTACCGGCGGAAAATGAAGTTCAAATATTTGGCCGGACTCGCTATTAACCTTTTACTCACCCCTCATGTTTTACAACCAGAGAAATATCCAAAATGGAGATTCTTGGTTTTACGCCTTCAATGTCCAATTTGGACTTTTTTTAAGGGATAGCCCTGCCTTCATGTCATAACATCATAAACAGATTGTTAAATTTATGATCAAACACTAGCACAGGGAGGGTTGCCTTATGGCACAGACAGTGTCATCCCATCTGATCAGAAAGAATGGATTGCTTATCGCGTTTGTTGTTTTTCTTATCGCCGTGGCGTTCAGCGCCCCAAGCTTCATGACGCCCGGCAACGTACTCGACGTTATCCGGCAGGTTTCTATCACAGGGATGATCGCCATCGGCGTGACGTTTGTTGTGATCACCGGGCGGCTTGATCTCTCTGTCGGCAGTATGCTGACCTTACTCACCGTGATGGTCGTTGACCTTCATAACCAAATCGGTCCGACAGCGGCGATTTTAGTCACCTTGCTCACTGGCATCTTTATCGGCGCGGTTAATGGCGCACTGGTTGGCTTTCTCAAACTCAATGCCCTGATTGTCACCCTTGCCATGCTTTCCTTTTTACAGGGCGTCACCCTCTTCTACTCCGGCGGTTCAAATGTCAATGTCGCCAACGCGCAGGAAACCTGGTTTGCCTTCTTTGGACGGGACAACATGCTGGGCATACCCGTGCCGGTCTGGATATTCCTCGCTTTCGGCGCACTGGCTGCATTTGTGCTCCGTCGCACCCGCTTTGGGCGTACTGTGTTCGCTGTTGGCGGAAACGAAACCACCAGCGTCTATTCCGGCATAAGCGCTTCTTTTACCGTGTTCTGCACCTACATTATTTCCGGCCTCGCAACAGCAATTGCCGCCATCATCATGGGCAGCCGTGTCATGGGGGCGCAAAACACTATCGGGCAAGGTTATGAACTCACCGTGCTGGCGGGCATCATCCTTGGCGGTACCTCGCTGATGGGCGGTTCCGGCAGTATCTGGCGTACCGTGATTGGTATTTCCATGCTGGGCTTTATCCAGAACGGTTTATTGCTTCTCGGTTTTCCTTATTACGTCCAATGGCTGGTGACATGGAGTGTCATTATCTTCGCTGTCTGGGCTGACCTGGCCGCGCAACGCGGGAGGGTGCTGGCATGAGTTCAGTTGACAACACGACGACGCCATCCACCCAAAAACGCAATGGAGATGCAGCGATGAAGAACCATCACTTGTCCACGGCTGGACGCATGCTGGCTCGCAACCATATCTGGCTGTTTCTGTTACTGGCCATGGCGACCTTTTCTTTTGCTTCGCCTTACTTCCTGACAGTGAACAACCTCAGCAACGTTCTGACCCAATCCGCCTTCATCGGCATTCTGGCGGTGGGGATGACACTGGTGATGATCAACGGGGAGATAGACCTTTCCGTCGGCGCTATCCTTGCCCTCGCCTGCGCATTGGCAATTGGTCTGCAACCGGACATTGGCGTTTGGCCTGCGGTGTTTGTTGCTCTGTTGAGCGGCGCCCTGCTTGGGCTGCTCAACGGCACACTGGTGGTGTTGTCCGGCATGCACTCATTTATCGTCACCCTTGGGGGATTGATTGGTATCCGCGGACTGGTGTTTATCTACACCGGCGAGAATGCCCTGATGGTGCAGGATTTCAGCTACACCGAATACCCTGAAATCTACCTTGGCCCCATTTCCATCACCGCGATGATTTTCCTCGGGCTGACGTTTGCCTTGCAATGGATGCTCTCCCACACCCGACACGGCCGCGAAGCCTATGCCATCGGCGACAACATTGAAGCCGCCCACGAAGCGGGGATCCAGGTAAAACGTCATAAGGTGATCAACTTTGTCCTGTGCGGCACCCTGGCCGCCATTGCGGGAATACTGCTTTCCATGCGCCTCGGCACTGCGGAACCAAATGCGGGCAGGATTTGGGAGCTGTGGGCGATTATCGCCGTGGTATTGGGGGGAACCCGTTTACAGGGCGGTTACGGCAGTCTCTGGAAAACCCTTGGCGGCGTGCTCACGCTGGCAGTGCTCCAAAACGGGCTGCGATTGCTCAACACACCGAATTACATCGAATTGATGGTGATGGGAAGCGTGCTGGTGCTGGCATTGCTGCTTGACCGTCTGATGCTGGCGAAAAAATAGGGATTTACGATGACTGACAAGGAAAATCTGCTCGTCCTCAATGGGATCACCAAACGGTTTCCCGGTGTTACCGCGCTTGATGGCGTCAGCTTTGATATCCGGCCGGGCGAAGTCCATGCACTGGTGGGCGAAAACGGCGCGGGGAAATCCACCCTGATGAAAGTGCTCGCGGGTATCTACCAACCGGAAGAAGGTGAAATCCGCCATAAAGGCGAAGCCGTCAAACTGCCAACACCACGGGATGCGCTTGAGCGCGGGATCTTGCTTATCCACCAGGAGCTGTCGCTGTCGCCAGAACTTTCAGTGGCGGAAAATATCTTCCTTGGTGCCTGGCCAACCAATGCACTCGGTGTGCTCCAGGTGGGAAAACTCAATAAAGATGCGCAGGCCGCACTGGATTTGCTCGGCTGCGATTTCACGGCCGATACCCGAGTGGGTGACCTCACCATTGCCCGCCAGCAAATGGTGGAAATCGCGCGTGTGCATGCATTCAAAGCCAACATAGTGGTGTTTGACGAACCAACCGCATCGCTGACCGATTCAGAAAAAGACCAGCTTTTTGCCACCATCAATACCCTGAAGTCCCACGGTGTGGGGATTGTGTATATCAGCCACAAAATGGATGAGATCTTCCAGATAACCGACCGTATCACTGTGCTGAAAGACGGCAAGATACAGGGCACGTTGCTGACAAAAGATACCAATGCGCAGGAGATCACCAGCAAAATGATTGGCCGCACGCTGGATCAGTATTTTATCCGTGCCAAAGCCAACTTCGGTGAGGAAGTGTTGGGGGTCGACAAACTGGCTGTCGAAGGGCTGTTTGAAGACATCAGCTTTTCAGTGCGCACCGGTGAAGTGCTTGGCCTGTACGGACTGATTGGCGCAGGTCGAACCGAAATCGTTGAAACCATTTTCGGCATCAGGAAAAAAGACGCCGGGGAGATCCGCTTTTCTGGCGAATCCGTCTCTTTCAATTCAGCCCGCGAAGCCATAGACAAAGGGCTGGCGCTGGTGCCGGAAAGCCGTAAAGAACAAGGACTGGTGCTCAATATGGGCGGACAGGACAACATTACCCTGCCCCATCTGAAAATGGTGTCCAATGCAGGAATCATGGATGAAAAGCGCGAAAAGGAACTCTACCAGCGTTACCAGTCACTGCTCGAAATCAAAACCACCGGCCCTGATCAACCCGTATCCAACCTCTCCGGCGGTAACCAGCAAAAGTTTGTGCTCGCCAAATGGCTCTGCGCCAATCCCAAACTCATCATCCTGGATGAGCCTACCCGCGGCATTGATGTCGGCTCAAAATCAGCCATTCATGAACTCATCGCAGGGCTCGCCGAACAAGGGTTGGCGGTGATCGTGATTTCATCTGAAATGCCCGAAGTGATTGGGGTCAGCCACCGCATACTGACCATTGCGGAAGGCCGTATCGCCGGTGAATTTACCGGAGATGACATGACCGAAGAAAACCTGATTAACGCTGTGTCACTGCGCGAACTGGCATAACGGAGAAACAACATGACCAAAGCTGTTTTAAATATTGGCCTGGTTGGTTCAGGCTTTATGGGGCGCTGTCACGCCAACGCATTCCGTTCGGTGGGAGGCTTGTTCGATCTGCCGTTCGACATTCACCTGCATACCCTTGCTGATGTCGATGATGAAACCGCCACTTTGCAGGCACAAAAGCTCGGGTTTGCCCATTCAACGGGAAGCTGGGAAACCCTCGTCGACAACCCGGAAATCGACGTGGTTGCCATCACCGCGCCCAATGCCCTGCATGAAGCTATTACGCTCGCCGCCATTAAAGCAGGCAAGCATGTGTATTGTGAAAAACCCCTTTCCACCACCTGTGATTCAGCCAAACGCATGACGGAAGCGGCAGAGCAGGCAGGTACGACCACGCTGGTCGGCTTCAACTTCCTGCGAAATCCCCTGATCCACTATGCAAAATCACTGATTGAAAGCGGTGACATTGGCGACGTTATCAGTTTTCGCGGCAGGCACGCCGAAGACTACATGGGCAATTCCGAATCCCCCCACTCATTCCGCACCGATCCCGATGGTGGCGGCGCACTGGCAGATATCGGCAGCCACATTGTTTCCATGGCGCGTTTTTTAGTCGGCCCTATTACCAACGTGAATGCCGTGACTGAAACCGTTCATAAAGAAAGGCCGGTAAAACCGGGAAGCAGCGAAAAACGCCCTGTGTTGGTAGACGATGTTGCCCATGCGCTGCTGGAATTTGGTAATGGTGCAACCGGCAGCATTGATGTCAGCTGGATGATGACAGGCAGAACCATGGATTTGTCGTTTGAAATTACCGGCACCCAAGGGGCGATTCAGTTCAGCCAGGAGCGGATGAATGAGTTATTGGTGTGGACGCGACAAGGTGGGGATGGAAACGGCGGATTCAGGAAAATCGAGACAGGTCCAGCGCACCCGCCATACGGGAATTTTTGCCCAGCTCCGGGGCATCACCTGGGGTTTAACGATTTGAAAGTGATTGAGGTTGCCGAGCTGATGGAATGCATCGAGCAGGGCAAACCTCATTACACCGGTTTTCGTGAAGGTTACGAAGTGCAGTGCACCATTGATGCCATGCTGGCTTCTGCCAAACAAAACCAATGGATAGATGTGAACCGCTTTATTCAGTAAGGCGGCGGCTTACCACATCAGATCATCAGGGATCTTAAAGTCCGCGTATGGATCGTCTTCGTCCATCGCCTGCTCATCCACGGTGTTGTTCAGGACGATGGTCGATTCATCACGCTGGGCAATTTTGTCTGCCACCACGCCCGGTACAATCGCATAACCTTCACCATCACGGGCAATCGCCAGACGGCCATTAACCAGTTGGTCTTGCGTTGCTTTGTCGACATAAATTTTCTTCACCAGCGTGCCGTCAGTGAAGTTGTAGCCGATATCGCCGTCTTTGCGGTCAATCTTGTTCATTTCAACAAGTTGCTTCACCTGTGCAGCAATCGCCTTTTTCTCTGCTTCCAGCTGCTTCTGGCGGTTCAGTTCCTGATCCTGGGCAACCTGTGCGGCACGTTTTTCTTCAACTGCCGCTTTGGCTTCTTTTGCCAGGGTACGCGATTTCTTCGAGCTCTTACCGGCCTTCTTCATTTTCTTTTTGTCGATAAGACCAGCCTGAAGCATCTGTTCTTGAAGGGTTAGCTTTGCCATTTTAACTCCGTAGCGGGTTTACATTTCCCGTTTGTTGATGCCGCGGATCATACCATCGACGCTGCACTGTACCTATGCGAATACAAACTTTTGTGCGCCGGAAACAGGCTAAATTGACAGCGATTGAACCTGCTTTTTCACTTCGTCAAAGGGGTAAGCCGAAAGCTTGCCAAATCCTTCCATTTTCCCGGCGCGTAACCGGGTAGTCAGTGGTGTGGCAATGCCGCAAAGAAAGCGCGTCGCCGCTTCAGCAGACACAGCCACGCCCTCTTTCAACGCTGCGTCCATCAGAGGCTGTATCAATCGCTGCAACATCGCTGGTTCGACGCTCTCTTGAGCGCTCGCCTTTGGCAAGCGCGCGATATTACCGCGACAGACAGAACAGTGGCCGCATTGCGCTGGTGCATGTTCATCCGCGAAATAGGCCGCCAGGCGATGGCTCAGGCAGGTATCGGTTTCAAACAGGGACAACATGGCATGAACGCGGTTGATTTCCGCCTCTTCCTTGGAAAGGAACAAAGCATGCATTTCCTGACTCAGTTGCTGCGCCTGCTCACCCTGACAGGCCTCAAGACGGTTCACGCGGTAAACATCCATCATCTGTTTGCTTTCAAGCGCTATCCAGCCTTTGTCTGCAAAGTAATCCAGCGCAGTAACCGCCCGTTTTCTTTCTGCGCTGAAGCCTTGCCAAAGCGCATCGAAGTCAACACTGTGCCAAGTGCGGGATTTTGGCGAACACTGGAAAATCGCCTCTACAAACTGCCGTCTCTCGCCATCAAACTGGTTCAGTATTTGCTCAGCGGATACCAGCATTTTGAAGCGATAATCGGCGAAATAGCTGAACTGAGGTTCGATAATGCCCGCAAGTTCAAGGTAAACCAGCAAGGTTTTAAGTGGCAACTGGCGTACGTTACTCTCTCGGGATAGCCGGGTGAGCATCACTTCCCAGGGTTTGCCCGCCGGTGTTGCGCCAATTTCATCAATCACTGCACGAATGGCGATAAGATCCGGTGTGTCGCCGAAGACAAAGTTTTCCAGCACACTGACAGACTCACGATTGGCGAGCACAGAACAGACTGACGGCTGGCCATCACGCCCTGCCCGCCCAATCTCCTGACTGTAGTTCTCCACGGATTTCGGCAAATCGTAGTGGATCACCGCGCGGATATCCGATTTGTCCACGCCCATCCCAAACGCAATGGTCGCCACAATGCAGTTGATCTCCCCGCGCATGAAGGCGTTTTGGATCCGCTGGCGGTCTTCACTCGCCATGCCCGCGTGGTAAGCCTGTGCGGCAACACCCGCCGCTCTGAGCTTTCCTGCGACACTTTCGGATGTCTGCTGCAAGGTCACGTAAACAATGGTCGGTTGGGGAAACGGCACACTATGAATCAAGCTCAGCAAAGCCTCATCTTTTTCCTCTTCCCTGCAAGGAAGCACGTTGAGATCCAGGTTATGGCGATAGAAGCCCGTCACTTCCACGTTCTCTGACGCAATGCCGAACTTGTTGCGCATATCGTCGATCACCTGCGGCGTTGCAGTAGCAGTAAGCAGCAAGACTTGGGGAATATTGAGCTGGGTGCGGTAGGCAGGAAGTTTCAGGTAATCCGGACGGAAGTTGTGCCCCCATTCCGAAATACAGTGCGCTTCATCCACCACCAGCAGGGAAATCGGCACCGAGGAAATAAACTGACGGAAGCGTTCGTTTTTCAGACGCTCCACAGAAATCATCAAAATCTTGGTTTCGCCTGCTTTCACCGAGCGCATCACTTCACGCGATTCGTCATAAGTGAGGGAAGAGTCAATCGATGCCGCTGCAATCCCCTTTCCACGCAGAAAATCGAGCTGATCTTTCATCAGCGCCAGCAATGGAGAAATCACCAGCGTAAGATGAGGCAGATGCAGGGCAGGAAGCTGATAACAAAGTGATTTGCCCGAACCGGTGGGAAAAATAGCCGCCGCCGAATGCCCTGCCAGCACGTTCTCGACCACACTTTGCTGACCACCGCGTAATCCGTCAAAACCGAAAACATCTTTGAGTGTTTTTAAATACGCGGTGCTTGCTTGCATGTGGTGCCTCAATCTGGAATTCAAAGTCAGTGGTAGTCTATACCTAAACGACCTGAATATGCTCGCATTCAGAGGTCACCAATGCGTTCAATTTGAGGCAAATCTTACGAGTCCAGCTTTCTACCTTGCAGATTCAGGGATTCGTCCACTTCCAGCCAAAGCGCCACTGAGCGCTCTTTGCCCACTTGCAGGGATTTTCCATCTCCCATCCGGCGCATGGTCAGCCCCAGAGAGCGCAGCATGCGTTCGCAACCTACTGTGGTGACCAGTACATAGGCGCGGATATTATTCTCTTGGGCAAAATCGTAAAAGGAGTGGATGAGGGTCAGGGCGTTGGTACCGAACCAACCGGCAGAAGCCTCGCGGTAGCTTTCTTTTGCCGTGGTGAAGCGGGAGATTTCCCAGATGTCGTCTTCCATTGGCGCGGGCTCGCCTTGCAGGAGTTGGGGGAAAACATCTTTCAACATATAGCGCCCCTGCGTCGGCAGTGCACGCCAACAACCAACCACATCATTGTTCTGCCCTTTCAACGCCACATAGCTGGCACCACTGCGGTCAAAATCATCACATTCCATTTGCTCGGTCGAGGTCACTTCCCAGCCCAGTCGCTCCAGAAAGCTGCGGTGACGAAGGCGAAAAATCTCATTAACAACAGTTTGGTTAGCACGTTGCGTTTCAGGTGTCAGGGTAATGAGCTGGTTCATGGTCTCTTCCTTTTAACCGTTTTGGCGGTCCATCAAATGAATGTTGTCGAACGGGTTAAAAGTTATGGAAGTTCGGTAGCCTTGGTTAGCTGTTGAAAATGACAGCCTCCACCACAACCAGTTTATTTGCTTGAATTTAAATATAAAAATCACATCACTTTCAAAAACTGTCACTTCTTACAGTCGCCACCACCCGCAGCATTTTCTAACATCGCGCTACAACACTAAACATCGTGCTACGACACCATGAGGACAAAGACTTTTGGAAACTCAACACGTCTGCGGTACATCAGCGCGGGTAAGAACTGAAGTAACCATGCCCGATGAACTGGCGTTAGCCATTGACAGGGCATTGGCCCTATCCAACCGGGCGGGTATTGCATGGATATTGGTTGAAGGTAACAGGATAGTTGCCAGCCATCGCTGCTTTGCAGGTGAAACTGTGTTAAGTCCGCGTCAATTCTGCGCAGACAATGACAACGAACGCAGATTGTATCTTTCATCCCCGCCGCACCGCTTTTCCTATACTGCCGGGCAACTTCAAGAAATCGCGTATTGCTGGAACATCAGCCAAATCTGCTACCCAAATGTCTCTTCAAAATTAGGTGATGCGCTGGGTTTGGAAGCCCTTGAAATTCCTGGCGTATTGATAGAAACCTATCCAATGGCGAGGGCAAATGAATCGCTGTTCTTTGGCCCGGCGGCCATACAGCGCCTTAAACGGCCCTGGACAACCTGCTTTATCTCGATGAACAGCAAAGGACAAGGGGTGGCGTACCGCCATTTCCTTTCCGGTTTCGGCGCAGAATCAACCCTTCGCCATTCGGTGATCAGGAACGCGGTGCTCGCTATTCAGGAAGAAGACGAAAGCCAAAAAGCGGAAATCCAACAGCATCTCAAAGAATGCTGCACTATTACCGTGCGCTCAGACAAAGAGCTGTCGGCGCTGCAAAGCAAACTTGCCCTTGGCAAACAGAGCACCTTGGTGACGCTGTGCGACTACACCTTTTTCTGCCAGCTCGCGGAAAGCAACCTTATTGATGAGTGCGCTGTTTATGTCGCCCTGACCAAGCTCTCTCCCAGCCAGCAATCTTCCGCGGCAAACGATGACATCATGCCATCGGCACCAACACTGGAGCATTGGAAAGTCACGGCGACACAAGCCTTTGAGGCCGGCGTTCTCATCCAGATGCGGCGCAAAAGTGACAGCCTGATCCTCAGTTAAAATCTAAATACCCAACAGACAAAAACACCGCCGGGAAAGGCGGTGTTTTTGCTTGGCCAATGGATGCCAGAACAAGCCAGTCAGAAGTAATAGTGAAAGGTCAGGCTTAACCCGTCTTCCCGAGCCAAATCCTGTAGCTGGATATCCGCGCTATCCGGATTGAATATCCACCCCACCACTTCCAGCGTGCTTTGCTCACCGACACGTTGGCTATACTCAGCGCGCCAGATTTGGCCGCTGTTGGAAGTATCAAGATATACGCCCGCCAACAATTCCGACGAACTGGCATTGTTGAATCCGACACGGGTTGCCAAAAACAGATCCCGGTTTAGGGCAGTGTCCGCATCTTTTCCCCGTTCATCCCAGTTGTATTCGAGTACCGCGCTGACTTCAGGGCTGTCAAAGCCGGAAACCAAGGTATATTCCAACCCGGCCACCGCTGCGGAAAAGTCCTGGCTCAGTCCATTGGTATACAGGTACTCGGCTTTAAGCAAGGTGTTCTCAAGGGTCAGTTGCGCATCAAAACCAAACTGGTTGGCTTTGGAGTATTGGGGGACTAACGCGGTAAAATCAGCATTTGGCACCAGAGACGGCGCACGGTTGATGCCATGAAAACCGAACAGGTTCAAATCCAGATTGTCGATAATGGTGCTCCAGCGCACTGCAATGTCGTTGGAGGTTTCCGATGCACCGGCGAGGTAGATTTCATCGTCTACCACCGGCAGGCTGGTGCGGATCCGCCCATCTGGGCTTGGATAGTTTCTGGGACGGAAGAATGGCAGATACATGACAGTCAGGCTCGACGCATCAAACAGATAACTGGCAGACACCATGGGCTGACCAAAGCGGGTTTCCATATCAAAATCGTAGGTGGTATCAATTTGGTTAATGATATTCACCAAATGGTTGGACTCTGCAACGCCCCAAAAAACCGTATCGATACCCGCTTTCAGCTGCCAGTTTTCGGCAAAATAGATCCAGTAAAGCGCCGAAAAATCCAGTTGGCTCCGGTTGTCGTCCATGCTGTCTACCCGCCCGACCGGATTGATCACCAGCTCCTGGTTATCCGTTAGGGGCACAATCCATTTGGCATCAAAGCCCGCCAGAAACTGGTTCTGATCCTGCCCTTCAAACTGGCCGCTATGGGTAAATCCCCGGTACTGGAGCAACAGTTCATATTCTTGCTCAACAGCGCCGCAAAGCGGCGCTGTCAGCAGAGAAAAGAGTAAAGTTAACGACCCTTTCACCGCTTCACACTCCTTGAGAACTGCGCTTGGCGAAATTCCCCTGCGCGGAATGAAGGTGAGAAATCGATATCCTCGACCGTTAACACTGTGCTTTTCCCTGTCTGTTCGTTGACCATATCCATCACATGGGCACGCCAGAATTTGTCTTCGTACAGGCGGTAATCATCCAGCGTCAGGGTTTTCAGCAGTGCGTTACGGCGGTCATAAAACTCCACCTTCTGTAAGCGGAACGCCTCTTTATCAATCCAGTTAACCAACTTGGTGTAACCGGTGAATTCATAGCGGGGTGTTGCTTCAAGCACATAGCAAGTCAGCTCGCCGCAAGGCGCATCCGGCAGCAGTTTGTAATCATATTTGGCCACTTCAAACGAACTGAGGTCTTCATAAGCAAACTCACTGCCCACAAAAGGCCCTGACTTGTTGGCCGATGAGATTCGTTTCACCCGCTTCAAAGCCGGAAGGTAAAGCCACTGGTCATCGGAGTCCTCAATTTTGCTATGCACCAGCAAACTGGTGCCGCGAATATCAAAGGGTTCTTCAAACACGGTAATGCTCTGGTCGCCCTCTCCCTTGCGCTCCAGGGTTTTCACCTCCAGCTTGCGGGTACTTTCATCGCCCTGGGCGTTGCGGAGCGTCATTTCCATCATCGAAAGCGTACTTCCCCAACCTGAATCTTTGTCCTTGCGCGTTTGCGCCACTTCGTCTGCGGTTAACGCCGCCATGGCTGTCGCAGGCAGCAGCACCGCAATCATCAGCGCTGCATGGCTCGGTTTAAACATTGCTTTGTGCAGTTTCATGGAGTCTCTCCTTAACAGGTTTAGGGTGGCGATCGAAGATCATCAGCAGGGTCGGCAGCAATATCGCATCCAGGATCAGTGCGATGGTCACGATAAACACCGTGATATAGCCAAGGTCGATATTGAGTTTGTAATTTGAAAGGGTCAGGACAGCGAAGCCCAGCGCCAGCACCACGGTGCTCGTGAGCATGGCTTTACCGGCCGTTGTGAAGGCATGGACGATGGCAGTTTCTGTGGCTGCGCCCTGCTTGCGCCTGTCGTGATAGTGCGTCAGAAAGTGAACCGTATCGTCCACCACAATGCCCAAAGTAGCCGCGCAGACAATCGACATTCCCATGTTGATGGTGCCATCAATCAGTGTCCACATACCAAAGCCCGCAAGCACCGGCAGAACATTCGGCACCAGGCTTACCAGCGCCAGACGCCAGGATCGGAGGCTGATGCCAATGACCAGCGAAATCAGCACAAACGCCAGAATGGAGGCTTTGACCATAGAGTCCATATTGGTTTCGCTGATATGGGCAAAGATCAGGTAAGGCCCGGCGCTTTGCACTTTGATTTGGTCGTTGAGGAAAGCAACCTGATTGTGGATCCGCTCTTCCAGACCAACAATTTCCGACGATGGGATATTTTTCAGCGTCAGTAACAGGCGTGTGGAGGATTTGGAGACATTGATGATGTTGTTCAGATCCAGCCCATAAGGCAGGGACATTTCGTACAACAGCAGGTATTGCGATGCCAGCTCCCTGTCCTGAGGCAAGGTGTAAAACGCCGGATCGTCGCCGTTCATGTTTTTGTTCAGGCGCTTGAAGACATCGGACAGCGAGACAACGTGGTCAACTTCCGGCTGATCACGGAGCCAGTCTGTGAATGTCCCCAGCGTTGCCAGAAATGCCGGGTTGCTGATCCCGCCGTCTTCACCGGTATCAAGGGCAACTTCGACATAGGTCATCCCTGAATGGTTCTGTTCAACATAGTCAGCGGTTTGCCGGATAGTGGTGTCTTTGGAGAAATACTGAATTGGTCTGTCATCCAGTTCGTTCATCGGCGCGAGAGCAACCAGTCCGGCACTGACAAGCAATGTCACCGGCAGCAACACGCGGCGGTTGGCAATAATGCGTTCAGCCATTTGCTCCAGCCAGGCGGCCGGTTTGCTTTTGGGTTTCACTTTGGCGGGGATCAAACGCAGCATGGCTGGCATCACGGTCAGTGCCAGCAACATCGCCAACATGACACCGAAAGCAACCAGATTGCCCAAATCCCGGATTGGCGGCGCATTGGACCCGTTCAGGGTCAGAAAGCCTATCGCCGTGGTCACTGATGTCAGTACAACCGGACGTAAATTGGTGTAGAAACTTTGCGATGCCGCCTGCGTCCTGCCCAGGCCTTTTTGCAGTCCCGCCCTGAATACCCCGACGATATGGATACAATCAGCCACGGCCAGCGTCAGGATCATCACCGGCGCATTAATGGTGGCACTGGTAATGGGAATGCCCACCCAACCGGCAAAACCCAGCGCGCCGACAATACTGAAAATCACCACGACAAACGTGCCGACAAAGGCGCCCACCGAACGGAAAAGTAACGCGCTCACCACCATAATGATAAGTAACATCAGAGGGATAAGGGTTGAGCCATCTTTTGCCGTTTCATCTCCGAATGCCCGGTTCACCGCCAGCATACCGGCAATCCGTGTGTCGATGTCCGGATAAGCTTGGTCAAACTTCTCTTTCAGTGACAGGGCGTAGTCAGTGACGGCGCGGACATGTTTATCCGCATCGCTCTGGGGCGTCTGAACCGTGACATTTACCATAGTCAAACCGCCATCGCGGGCGACTACCCGCCCCAGCAGCGTCGGCTCCGTCATGGCAACGCGGCGCACTTTATCCGCCATATCCGGCGAAATGCTCACCTTACCGGGCAACAAATCCCCCACATACAGGTCGTCGCCATCGGCTTCCGAATACTGGAAATTGGTCAGCGAATCAACGCGGGTGGAAAACGGAGTTTGCCACGCCTGCTCGGTCAACCAACGCACCGCATCCAGGGTTTCCGGGCTGTAGATATCACCGTTTTTCGGCGTAAGGACAAACGCCACGTTGTCATTGCGGCTGAATGTTTTCTCCATCTGGTCAAACTGGTTCAGCTGGACGTTGTCTTTGTCGAAATAGACGCGGTAGTTGGAGCGGATTTCCAACGATTGAAGACCGGCAAACGCCAGCAGGAGTAGTGGAATGATGAGCGCGAGTGTCAGCCAGGGACGTGCCGCTGGCCAAACCACCTTCGCCCCGGAATCGGACGGTTTCATGGGTAGATCCTTCTTTATCAGGTGTAGGAAAAGCCTAACGTCCGGCCGGTTTTGGCGGTACTGTCCCATCTGACAGGGTGTGGGGTATTTGCTGGCGGGAATGGTAGAAAAACAAAGGCGCGAAGACGGATTCACACCCATTCTTCACGCCTTTGTCAGAGGGCAAATTTTACTTATTCGTAGCGAGATATAAAGTAGCCACAGCCAGTTGCCGCAATGGCGAATCACTGGATTTTTTGGCATCAAGGATCAGCGCAAACAGCACAGTATGGCGAACTGGGTTTCCGTTCTCGCCGTCAGCCACAAACTGCAAGGCTTGCTGGCCAATATCTATCCCCACCAACCTGGCTCGGGTGAAACTGAGCCTCTCCCCCGGTTCACTGAACGCTTTGAACAGGGTTTCTTTGGCCGAAAAGACCAAAGTGACCGCCAGTGAGAAGTTCAGGCCGCTTGCACGCACCACCTCTTTTTCTGTTTCTGACAAGACAAATCGGCCAAGACCCTGCGCCTGTTTTTGCCCCACCTTGAACTCCACGTCAGTACCGAGACAAACCCCCTCTCCCGCGCCGGCAACCACTGCCAATGCCAGCTCACCGCTGTGGCTGATTGACCCTGTGATATCGCGGTGCCACGCTGGCCTGCCATCCGCGTTGCGGCCAATTCCCTGGGGCGCGAGATGCGACAAGGCAACGGTTCCTTGTGAAGCAGCGGCAGCGCACAGACGCCCCGCCAGATAATCCTGACGCCGTTTAGGGCACCAGTTTTCGGCCTCATCCAGATCGGCAAAATAGTGTGCGAAGTCGCGGTGTTCGAACTTCGCCCGGGTAAAGCGCCCTAACACTAAGGTCACTGGCAGACCGTGGATGGCACCATTGTGCAGCGACAACTGGATAAACGACGATGTGCCGCGCGTATTGGCTGTCATCAGCCGGCTATTTTCCATCTTCTTTGCTCCACCTCTTTGTGCACCGAACGCAGGTTATCAGCGACCCATTCCGGGTCTGTGCGAATAAAAAAGTGTCCGGTATCCAGTGTGCGAACCGCCGTCGGTGGCTCGAAATGCTGCTCCCAGCTTTGCAACGCCGCTGACGTGACAAAGGTGTCCTGAGTCGCGCCAAGCACCAACGCCGGATAACGATAACGGCGGTGACAAACGTTATGACTTTCACAAAGGGATAAGTCCGCGCGGATCACCGGGAGGATCCATTGGGTGAGAATGTTCATGGACACCTTCATTCCGGCAAAGCTCTCAAACCCGTGCAGGTACTCCAGCATGGTCTCATCGTCCATCTGCTCATTCGGGATAAACGGATAGGCCAGCGAAGGCGCTCGCTGGGCGGCGACCACTAGCAGTTCTGCCGGTTCACCTCGTTCAGCCAACGCTTTTGCCAAAGACCAGGCAAACCACGCCCCCATGCTGTGACCGTAAATGACGACACGAAAGCCCGCCAATGCGTCGCAGGTTTCATCCAGAATGGACTGTGACGCTTTGGTAAAGCAGGTAATAAACGGCTCGCCGCGCCTTCCGTCCCGCCCCGGAAACTCCACCGGCACCACGTGATAGGGTTCGCCAAGCAATGACTCCAGCGAGGCATAACTTGCGCCACTTCCCCCCGCAAAAGGAAAACAAACTACATTTACTTTTTCCGGGTGTAATGCCCTTCCCAACCACGAACCTGCGCGTGTTCTCGCTGCCATTCTCAGCCCTCCTCTCAACCCGCTTGAATTACCGTATTCCGATGCGCCCATTCCGCACCGGCTTTGCGCCCTTTGCGACGAACCAGGGTATCGGTCAGGCCGCTGAGCCAGGAAAGTTTCGAGCCTTTGACCAGATCAGACGCAATCCAGGCGGCGGTGAGTGGCAAATGGTTCGGCGCACCGTGAATATCGTCCACTTTCAGGATTTGGTTTCGCGGCACGTTTGCGCGTATCGCCTCCATATCGCTGAGGGGGATAATTTCATCACGGCTGCTGGCGAGATAATTCACTTTGGCCGGAAGCTGTCCAAGCGCGGCAGGTGTGAGTCCCCAGCCCGAGAGCCTTGGTTTTACTTCATCACGCTCGCAGCCAAGGATGTGTGCCAGGGTGTCGTAGGTAATGTCCGGTACTGGCAGTGTGTCTGCTGCCTGTGAGAAAAAGCCCGACACCGGCGCGCCCACCGTAGTGATGCTTTTAATGGCGGGCATTGTCAGTGCGGCATTCATGGCAAGGTGACCGCCAAAACTGAACCCAATCACTTTCACGCAATCCGTGTTGGCGCGTCCATTCAGGCGGCGGACTATCCGGCGGAACAGTTGGCTGTCAGAGGCATCGTAAGGCAGACCGTTTTCGCCCACACCAGGAAGCTCGGTGACGACAACGCAATAACCCAGCTTTTTAGCCATCCGCAACAAACGGTGCCACTGCTCTTTAATCGACACAATGCCACCCAGCACAATCACCACTGGCTTGTTGCTGTCCAGCCCTGTGGCATAGCAGCCAAACCCCGGGGAGGAAAACCGCCAGTATTCTGCATCCGGCACGTCCTGTGTCAGCCATTCACGGTAAATGTGCTGACAGCGTTTCAGTGCCTGCAGGCGCACCGGATCACCGGCGTAGGGAAAGCGGGCAAGATTGAACAGCTGAACGGCAGTAGGCAGGTCGCCGTCAATGACCGCGCGTTCAGCCAGGGTCACCAACACCTTCGCCCAGCTTTGTTTATCGCCACAACGGTCGTTGTCGATGTTGTAGAGGGCAAAATCGAGCAGCCTTTCATCCAGATTCTGTGCGCGGCCATGAAGGCGCGCGAACGCCTTCAATTCAGCCACATCGTGCTGTCTGTTCATACCGCTTTCCCCGCTGCCAGCATGCGCTGACGTTTATAGGAAATCTGGTTGAGAATATGGTGCTGCATAAAGCGCAGGCGGTTCAGGATGAAGTAGTAAGCACGGCGCGCGCGCAGCAGTCCCTTGGAATCGGTACAGAGCAGCTTTTCCTGACGCTGCTGCATCTTGGTCACGAAATCCACCTGTGGCTGGCGCTCGGCCTGGAACTGGCGAATAAACGCGGTGTCCACCGGCTGGCTGCTTAGTACCTTCTCGGCCAGCATGGGTGCCAACGTCATAGCATCCTGAATGGCGATGTTGACACCCTGCCCCAGCAGCGGCGTCAGCGTGTGGGCAGAATCACCAATCATCACCAGACCATCTTTGCCCCACAGCGGCGCTTTGGAAGTGAAGATATCGAGCAGGTGCAAGTCTTTCCAGCCATCAATGTGCTCACGCATGTGGGCACCCAGCTCTGGGTTAACCTCATCCACCAGCTCATAAAATGACTCAATGCCCTGTTTCTTCAGCGCAGCAAAGCCACCTTTAGGAATATTCACGCCAGTTCGGTACTCGTTCGGGAAAGATGGCAACAGGATCACGTGCTGGGCACCATTGAGCAGGATGTAGTATTTGTGTTTGTCCCAACCTTCCGGGATTGGGATTTTGCACCAGATGACATCCCGATCCTGTGGCGTTTTGTTGTAGGGCACCGCGGCTTTATCACGCACTTTGGAGTAGCGGCCGTCAGCGGCGATCACCGCACTGGCGAACAGGGATTTGGTTTCCCCACCTTCGCGGTAAGTCACGCCCACCACACGGTCTTCCTGTTCAATCACATCATCAAACGCCGCGCCGCGGATCAGGGTTGCATTGGGATAGTTCTGCAGTTTTTCTGCCAGCGCATTGAGAAACACAGGCTGGGGCACATCGATAACAAACTTATGCTGGTAGGGCATTTTCTGGTAATCAAGGCTCAGGCGGCGGGTGTCGCCCTCCCACACTTCCAGCTCTTTGGTCACCATACAACCGTGTGCCTCAATGGCGCCGGAAATGCCCAGTTCGTGGAAAATGCCGACGGTATCTGGCTGAATTGACTCACCGCGAAATGAACGCTCGTAGGTCTTTGCCGCTTCCAACACAGTGACATTCACACCTTTTTCCGCCAGTTGTACAGCCAGCACCAAACCTGCCGGGCCACCACCTACGATGCATACTTGTGTCTGTTCCATGGTCTTTCTCCTTAAAAGTTATCCTTTGAGGGACTCAAGTCCCTGCTTGAGGTCTTGCAGCAGATCAGCGGCTTCGGCGCCGTCAATCACGCGATGATCAAAAGCCAGTGTCAGCGGTAACATGTCACGGCAGACAATGGCGCCGTTTTCTACCACGGCCTTACTCTGGATTTGTCCCACCCCCAGGGTGACAGATGCCCCGATCTGGGGAATAAAGTGCCCGACCGGACGGTGCCCCAGCGAGGTCACCGCAAATGAACCCTGCAGTTTGTGTTTGGTTGCGGGGTTGTTCATCAACTTGCCAAACAACCAGCGTCCAACCGGCACCGGCAAGGACTGGAGCTTTTTCAACTGCGGAAACTCCGGCCAATGCGCAAGGGGCGTGCGCTTGAGCAAGTCTACCTCGGCCTGGATCTGTGCCAGCGATTTGGTGTCTGCATGGCTGACCATGCCCGCTCCCACACACCGCACGCCGTCAATCTCTTTATCCAGCGAAAACTTGCCGTGCACAGCGGGAAAGCGGTGAAACTTGGGACGCCACTTCCCGGTTACAACCCCGTTTGCCATGGGGTGAGCAGACAGCGCCCTGCCGGTGGCAAACATCACCATGGCGACCACACCGGGCACCTCTGCATCCGGCTTGGCCTTTGCTTTCTCTCTCAGTGCCTGCATTGCAGTGGCATCCACTTCTGTAGAGAGGAATACCGGACGGTACTGGCTCGACTGGTCGAGAAAATAGAGCGTATGTCGCCGGGAATTCGGAAACGCTGCGCTGTTCATCCTTGCCTCCTCACGACGCCAGTTGGTGGATGTCGTTCAGGGTGTTAGCCTGTAAAAACGCAGGGATTGAAACCGTGCGGCCGGTTTTGGCTTCCAGTTCGCTGAGCAGACGCACCGCGTGGAGCGAATCCCAGCCATCCAGTTCAACCAGCGGCGTACTGAGGGCTGATTCAGTCAGGTTCATATCCATAAAGTCCTGTACCAGCGAAACAAAATCCTGTTTATCCATTGCAGCTTTCCTCGTAGATGGTGTGGAGATGCGTCGGCAGTGGCGCTATCTCAGAAAGGGAGTGACAGTAAAGCCGGCTTTGTGGGTCGCCCACTGCAGCCGTACCCGGTGGCAGCACGTCCGGCGTGATTTCTTCAAACCCCATTGAAGGGAAGAAGCTGGCCATACGCTGGTTTTTCTGGGTTGGGATAAATTCAGCGGTGACGGTCTGTTTTCCGGTTTCAGCCGCCCAGCGCAGAATGAGGCTGATAGCGGCTTGCTCGATACCGCGGGAGAAAACCCGGCAGCTGAGCAACATGTTGTCGATGTGCAGGGATTCCTCGGTCATGGTCAGGAACGCGGCACCTATCAGGCCGTAATCGCCAAAGCGATCCTGGCTTCGCAGCGCAAAAACCGCTTTGTCTGTTTGCGCACGGTAGCGGCTCACCGCCTCTTCGCTCAGGCGCTGGGTTGTCATATTGAATTGGTTGGTGCGCTGGCTGAGGTTCGCCACGCGGGGAACATCGGCCGCGTTTGCCGCCAGTACGCGAAGCTCGATATTCAGGCTTTGCAGAAAGCTGCCAAGGTCGGCACTTGATGCTTTCAATGCCTGCCGGTCGGCTTCCTGACGGTATTTCTCTACCCGTCCCCTGTCTTCGGTGCTGACAGTCATCACCAGAAAATCGTTCAGGTCGGCAAGGCGGTCTGCAAAGCCCGCAGGTTCACCGGAAACCTGCAGCGTGGCGATAGAAGGATGCGCCTGCTGCACCTCTTCACATTCAAAGCTGCTGTCGTCTACAAAGACCAAGCTGTCGACACCAATATTGAGCGCCTCGGCAATACCCTGGACAGACTGGCTTTTCGGCGCCCAGTTCGCATGGATATGCAGAAAATCCCCCGGTTTCAACGCCATGTCGTGACGGGTTTTCAGCGCTTTCTCGACGTTGTCAGCGTCATTCTTACTGCTGATATTGAGCAAGACGCCCTGGGACGCGAACTGCTTGATGAGTTTTTGCAGTTGGAGGTGCGCCTCACCGGTTGGACAGCCTTCAAGACCAATCCCATCAATGCCGTCATCCCCCAGGATCCCGCGCCAAAGTGTGTTGTCCAAATCCAGCACCAGCGCCTTTTTGCCTTTACCGGCAACGGATGCAGCCAGCGCAGAGACCTCGCGCATCATTGCGTCCATCAGGCCATCGCTAAAGGGGATTTTTGCGTAAAACGCCATGCGGTCATCGCGCCAGTTTCCCGCACCGGTCATCAGGCACTGGGTGTCCAGCACCACCACGCGGTGGCTGTCATCGGAAAGTGACAGCAGCGACAGGTTAAACCCCTGCCACAGTCGGCTAAGCTGGTTGCGCTCGCGTGCCCCAAGGATCTGGCGCTGCAACACCACAGGAAGCGGCAGAGTATTGAACACGGCGCAGCCTTTGGTCAGGGTAAGCAGTTGTTGGGACGCTTGGCGGCACAGGGTCAGCACTTCATCCAGTGCTTTTTCAATGTCATCCAGCCCCCAGGGCATGGGCAGCCTGTCCGTCACGATGTGCTCATCCAACAAACAGAGTGAGTAGTCGGCATCGGCGCGCAGGAAGTCGCTGTCCGGGTCGAGCACATCCTGAACAAACTGGTTGTAGTCAGACAATGTCAGTGTCGGTGCCAGCCCTTTTTCCAGACACCCGGCGGTGAGCAATTCCCCGACCATGGCGGTGCTGAAAGAGCCTGTTACGGCAAAACTGACCGGTTTGAAGCCCTGCTCTGCAAGCCAGTGTGGCGGTGTTTTCCGGCATTTGCGCCCGGCACTCACCCTTGCCTGGGCAGCACGTGTGCGGCGCAGGGTCTGCATCAGCGCATCGCGGTTTTCAATGGCAACGCCATCCAGTGTCAGGGCGTAGCGCTCCGGTGTGGCTTGCGTGGTCATACTGCCTCCTTGCGGATAAGCATGCCTGCCTGGATCCACTTGGAAGATTCAATGGCGATCAGCATGGCGGACTGCTTGTCTTCCATGCGATCCCTCAGGTAACTGAGCTGGACGAAAGGAAGTGCATTGCCGTTGTTACCGGTTTCATGCACGCAGTTAATGACTTTATCGCGTGACAACCCAAGTTCATTGACGATGTGGTGCGTCATACGGCCGGATAGTTGCGGGGGCAGATACCAGTCGATTTCATTCCCTTCACTGGCCGCTGCTGTCCAGAGGTTGTCCAGCATCTCTGCAGCCAGTTTGGGCACATGTGCCTCAATCGCCTTGTAGTCTTCCATCAGCATCACGTCGTCTGTCTCGCGCAATCCACGCCAGTTAACGATTTGTCCGGGAGGAAGTTCCAATCCGGTGAAGCGGCAGCTGAACTGGGTGATTTCCCAGCCAAGGCCGGTCGGTTGCGTCGACATAATCAGCGCCCCGGCGCCGTCGCCAAACAGGGCAAAGTTGATCTGCTCGTTGGCATCGCTTTGGGCGTAATCTTTGGTCGGGTCAATAAACTTGGAACAGACATCGGCGCCAATCACCAGCCCGCGTTTGTATTCACCGCTGAGCAGCAATGAACGCGCCAGGGAAATCGCCTGCATGGCGCCGGTGCATCCGGATTGCAGCTGAAAGGTGGGCACGTTTTTCGCCCCCAGACGTTCGGCGACCAAATTGACCGTCGCAGGCATCAGTTGATCCGGTGTTGCCGTGGAAAGCACGATAAAGTCCAAATCTTCCGAGGTGAGCAGCTCCTTTTGCATCACTTCCTGAGCGGCTTCCGTGGCGATATCACACAGGGATTTTTTTACTTCCCCGCTCACCAAATCGGTGGCGAAATAACGGCTGGTGTTGCCCAGAAACAGGCTTATCCAGTCGGCATTTAGGCCAAAACGCTGTGCCAGCAGCGTGTTATCCACCGCGCCGTTGGGCAGATAGTGTTGGCATTGGTTGATGTAAATTGTCATGGTTCCTTCCTATTCCTGGTTCACTGCCGCGCGCTCAAGCGCGACGGTTAAATCACTGACTGTCTCTACATCAAACAGCTGCGACATTTGCGGTATCGCGGCTTCTCCCAGCCTTGCCCTTAGCTTGTCGACCAGTTCGATGAGATTGACTGAATCCAGCCCCAGCTCGCTGCTGAGCTTCTTGCCCTGCGTAATTGCTTCCACGGGATGTCCGGTGACAAGGCTCAACACCTCCACCACGGTTTCTGCCACGGTTTGGGAAGACAGAGCTTCATCAACAGGTTCCGGGTTGGCTGTAGGTTGCTTGGTCACTGAAACAGGAACTTCCTCTGCAAATGGGAAACGCGAGAAGTCCGTCAGGTTGAAAGCGTAAGGGGCCAAGTCAAATTCCGACCCGCCTGCATTCAGGGCAGACCAGTTGATGTCATAGCCTCGACGGAACAGCGCCCTTAGGCTTTCGCAGAAGGTGTTGGTGTCCTGGCTGTCTTCCATGGAGGTTGAGAAAAATTCGGCGTCGGCGTAGCCCTGTTTCAACGCCAGCATGGAAAGCACAGGCGCAGGGCCCATTTCCACGCCGACCAACCCGGCGTCAGAAGACAAGTCGTCCACCAGCGCATCCAGGGCGGGTTTGAACTGCACCGCTTTGATTAAATGCTCAACCCAATAGTCCGCGTCAATTCTCCGGTTAGGTTGAAGCTTGCCTGACAAGGTCGAATACCAAGGCAGGGTTGGCGCACAGTAGTTGACGGTTTTCGCCACGGTTTCAATATCGGCGGCAGCCGGGATCATCTGCGGGCTGTGGAACGCATGGGTCACGGTCAGTGGTTTAACCCTGACATGTCGGCTCATTCCCCAGATGCGCGCTTTTTCGATGGCGTCAGCACTGCCCGCAATCACAAACTGCTGGTTGCTGTTCCACACCGCGATACTCAGCCCTTCAATCTCTGTCTGAAGCTGCTCTACGACGGTTTTTTCAGCCATTACCGCAGCCATGGTGCCGCAGCCGGAAACCGCATCTATCGCCTCGCCTCTCGCTGCCACCAGCGACATGGCTTCTTCCATTGTCATCACGCCGGCAATGGTTGCTGCTGCAAACTCGCCGATACTGTGGCCGATGACGGCATCCGGCTTGATGCCGACATCCATCCACCAGCGCGCCAGTGCCCACTCCGCGGCAAACAGAACCGGCTGGGCAAATTTGCCCTGCCCAAGAAAGGTTTGGGCGGTGGCATCCGCGTTGACTACCGGCATCAGAGACTCACCAGTCAGGCGCTGGAATACCGCATCACATTGGGTGAAATAGTCACGAAATTGGGGGAAGGTGTTGAGCAGGCCTTTCAACATGCCCGGATACTGGCACCCCTGACCGGTGAACAAATACACCACGGCGCCGCAGCCACGTTTGATGCCACCGGTGTAAGGCGGTTCGCCCAGCAGCAGTGCAGATTCTTCTAGCTCTTTGGCACTGGCACCGAAGCAGAAGTCGCGCACCTCGCCCTTCTGTCGCATCGCCTGATGACCATTCGCCAACGCCGTTGCGTCCGCCCCCTGCGAAATTGTGTTGATAAGCGCGGATTTCTGGCGTTCAAACCCGGCGTCATCCGCGGCAGAAACAGGGATAAATGTCATTGCAGGCGACACGGTTTCATCGTCATGTTCCGGCGACACAAACACCAAATGGGCATTGGTACCACCCAGGCCAAATGAGCTGACCGCAAAGTGCTTTTTATCGTCAGGTAGCCAATTTTGGTGCGTCGCGCTCAGGGACAGGTTCCCTTTTTGCAGCATGCCATTAGGCGTTTCGGCAAACGGGTTTTGTGGGATTTCGCGTTTTTTCAGCATCAGCGCGACTTTGATGATTGACGCCATTGCAGCCGCCGATTCGCAATGCCCGATAAGGGATTTCACCGAGTCAATCTGGCAAGGCTGGTTTCGCGTGCCGCGGAAAATGCGGTTAAGCGCACCAATTTCTATCCGGTCGCCCAGCGCAGTGCCGGTACCATGGCATTCGATAAAATCGATATCCGCAGCATCCAGCCCCGCTTTGCGATAACAGGCCGCAATCAGGGCTTCCTGTGACGGGCCATTGGGTGCGGTCAGTCCGTTGCTTTGCCCATCATGGTTAATGTGTCCGGCGACAAAGCCACAGTATTGATGCTTCGCGGTCTGTTTGTTTTCGAGGATCACCGCCCCCACACCTTCCGATCGGATAATGCCGTCGGCATGGTCGGAGAATGCATTACAGCGCTGGCTTTGGGACAGCAGCCCGGCCTTTTGGTAAAAACGCTGGAGTACCGGTGTGAGGATCGCGTTGACACCGGCAACAATCGCCAGTTCACACTCTCCTGCTTCCATGGCTTTCGCTGCCTGGACAAATGCCACCGCCGAAGAGGAGCAGGCCGTATCAAATGTCATGCTTGGGCCTTTGAAATCAAACAGGTATGAAATCCGGTTTGACAACAAGGCATGACCATTGCCGGTAACGTGTGCCGGCAGCAACGCATCTGCGTCCCTGAACTGGAGCGTCGCCCAGTCATTGGTCATTGCCCCGACAAATACCCCCACCTTTTTCCCGCGCAGCGCAGCCGGAGAGTAGCCTGCATCTTCAAGCGCTTGCCAGGCCGTTTGCAGCAGCCAGCGTTGTTGGGGATCCATCAACGAAGCTTCGCGGTGGTTCAATGAAAAGTGCTGGTAGTCAAACCCTTCAAGTTCCTTGATGTACCCGCCCGGAACCTTTTGGAAGAAGGTGGCATCGCCAGCGTTTGCGAACCACTCCTGCGCCCGCCAGCGGTTTGAAGGCAATGCGCTTACTGCATTTTCGGCGGCGCAGATTCGCGCCCAGTATCCGTTTTTGTCGTCTGCACCGGGAAAGCGGCAGGCCACACCGGAAATAACAAGGGATGTCATGATTTCCCCCTTCTCTTATTCACTCATCCAGTTTGCTGAATCACCGATGCCAGGGGTTGATATGTCAGCCCGCGGCTCGGCAGCGGTGGCTAAGCCACCTGACTTTGTTGTTCTTCCGTCAGAAATTCCGCCATCTTTTCGATGGTTGGGTAATCCCACGCCAGCGTTGGCTCTACATCAATGCCGATTAGATCTTCCAGATCGGCGCAGAGGCTGACTGCGGAAACAGAATCAATGCCGTACTCCGACAAAGGCGTGGCCATTTCGATTTCGCCCGCTGGTTTTTTCAGGTATTCCGCGACTTTTTGTTGGATAAAGTTCTGAAGTTCCAATTGTGTGTTCATGGTTAAATCTCCGTTTCAAGGGTTAAGAGCGTTATCTGAAAGGCTTACGCGCTGGGTTTTCTCAAACATCAGGCGGCGAAGCGGATCAATGGGATGGTGTTGGATGTCATCGGCCAACTGGTCAACCGCGGCGAGATAAGCGCTGTCTGTTGCTGGTTCCTGACGTTCACGCAGCAAGCGCCACAGCGCGATAAAAGCGATGGATTGCAACGTGCAGTCCTCCCCTTTCGCGGAAAGGACACGCAGCACCGCGGTAACCGCAACCAGACGGCAATAGTCTTCGGCAGCGTCGTAAGGTGAAGAGGTCAAACGCCCGTGGCACCGCTCCATTAGCGGGCTGATATCCGCCAGAAGTGCCCGCCAGTTTTCATCCGATGCGAAGCGCTTTTCACAGCGCGATGTCAGCACAGGCAGCAGGCCAAGAATGGGTTCGCCTTTGCTGCAGGCGATGCGGAGCGAGCCTAACCAGTCCCGGTTTCCGGCCAGCAAATCGTGTTCTGCGGTTTCACCGACAGAGGGCTGCAGCAAGCGTGGCAGCTGGTGGACCAGAGTGGTCTGGCAAACCAGACTGCCGGCATGGCCGAAGCTGACCACAGGGAAATCCCGTACCAGTTTTTCAAACAGGCCATAGTCGTCGCTGCTGAGGTAATACCTTGCTCCCAGCAATCCCGACATGGATTTCAACGCCTTCTTCATCACGCGGGGCAGATAAAACTTGGCCGCCGCGCTGTATCCGTTACCAAACTGGGGAAAGGCTTCCAGGCCGTGACGCATCAGGGTTGCGGTTTCGCCTGCCAGCCAGGTGTCAGCCGCCGCTTCAGTGAAAGCTTTGCGGTAGACCGGCATCTCAAACAGGTCACCGTTATATAGCTTGCGCTGGCAGGCAAACCGGGTGAGTAAATCCAACCCATTGCGCAATGCATACTGGCTGATGGCAGGCAGCAGGGTGCGGGTGATTTGGAACGCTTTCAGTGCACACTCACCGCCGCGCCCCTGCTCACCCAACAGGCAATGTTCGGAGACAAAGACATCATCGAACGCGATGCCCATGATGTGACAGTTCCTCACGCCAAGGGTGTTAAAGCGGTTTGCAACCGTCACCCCAGCTTGGGATAGCTCGTCTTCTGTCAACAGAAACAGGCTGTGATGACGCGCCGGGTTCTCTTCTCCAGTGTCGGCAAACAGCACCACGGCTTTTGCGCGGGTGAGGTTATTGACCACTTCCTTGCAGCCGGAAAGCACATAGCCGCCGTCCACTTTTGTCGCTTTGAGTGCCAACGCGGACAAATCGTTACCGGCATGCAGTTCGTGGTAAGCAATGGCGATTCGTTGGTCGTTTCGTAGCACATTGGCAACCTGGGCTTTTTGTGCCGTACTGCCCGCCACTGCGAGGTTGGTTGCCGCCATAAATGCGGTCAGGCAATAGCCCAAGCCCAGCGAGAGATCCTGTCGGCACAACTCACCCATCGACGCCGTCAGGCTATCCAGCGAAACCTCGCGGGGTGATTCAACCCAGTTTGCCAGCAGCTCGCCCAACCCGGCGCGGCTTGCAACGGATTCAGCCTCGGTATTGAACTCGCCACTGCGGTCATACCCCAGAATGGCGCTGGCACTGAAAGCGGGATGTTGATGGTTGGCCTGACGCAAAGCGTCAGCCACAGAAGATGCGTTAAGCATGGGCCACCTCCACAGTCGGTTGAATGTCGCAGCCCTTCTCTTCCGGTTCTTCCAGCCCGCGCAACGGGAAACGGACAACGGACAGCAACTCACTTTCAGCCACCTGTTCGCGTACGGTTTGCAGGCAAATCGCGTCGGTCACTGCATCCTCATTGCCGAGCAAACGGTCAATGCACTCTTCAACCCAGTGATAACGCTGCATCGACTCTGCCAACGACTGACGGTTGTAGATGAAGAAGAGCAAAGTGAGGGTTGCCAGTTGCAGATCGCAGTAGCGTTGAGCCTGCGCAAAACGGATGGCAGAGGGGTGACCCGGCTGATTTGGCAGTGCCAGTACATCTGTGTCCAAGGCTTCCAGTTTCTGGCGGATCTCGGCTGCTTTATCTGCCAGCGCAGGAAACTCACCACTCAGGGATTCCGCTTGGGAGAGCCCTGCCGCCAGCCAGTCACCACGCTTGGTAAACAGGGAAAGCTTTTGACGCGCAAACGAAGGTAACGGCGCAGACAGGTTGAACAACGCTTCCAATGCAGAGGCTGACACCTGGGTTTCGCCTGTCTGGCGCTGACGCGCCAACGCAGGTAATTGCAGGGCAATGGCTTGAAGGTTCACCGCCGTATTACCATCAAACAGGGCTATCAGGCGGATATCCCGCAACATTTTGCCGAAGATGTCGGACTGTTCACCAACCTGCACGTACGATCTTGCCCCGAGCACATCAGACAGGGATTCGACCATCTCCTCACATTTCACCGGCACAGACGCTTTCAACACCGCTGACAGAAGACTCATTTGCTCCGGCAACACGTGAATGGCGCGGCTGAGAATTTGGGTCGCCATGTCGCAGACGTACATGTCTGCAGATGCCGCGGCGAGCGCCTGGCGGATATTGGGAATATCAATCAGGTGCTGTCGGCCCGAAAAACGTTTCTGGGCGAATTCCAAAGTGACTCGCAGCGCGGAATCCGCTGCGCCGCAGGAAAGTGCCGCGCAAAGGCTCCGGGAAAGCTGGAAACCTTTCAGGGTGATATCCAGCCCATGCCCTTCTTTGCCGATGACAGCATCCGGTGACAAATGGACGTTCTGGAATTGGATGCCACTGATATCAGCGCCGCGGATACCGTGGGTCAGCGCTTTCGGCACAAAGCTGAACTTGTTCGCCGCATGCTGCGATTTTTTCACCAGAAACAGAGTGAAATCGCGGGATTGTCCCTGATGGGCAGTGCGCGCAAACACAGTCAACGCCTGCCCACGGGTCGCATTGTTGATCAGGTACTTTTCGCCGTTGAGGCAATAACCCTGCGCCGTTTTCACTGCGGTCACTTCGCTGGATGACACATCACTGCCGTGCTGGCGTTCGGTCAAGGCAAGGGATACAGCATCCCCTGCCAGCACATCGTCTGCAACCGACAAACGCTGGGCATCATTGCCCCCGACCCAGACACTCACTGCCCCAAGGAAGGTTTTGCCATGGCCGATAGCGCAGGTCAGGTCGCGGCGTGCCATCAGCCTGACCAGCATGGAAAGGTGGGTGAAATCAGCCAACCTGCCGCCCACATCCTGCGGCACATAGTAGGCATGGACACCCCACTCGTTTAGCGCTTTGACCTGCCCAGCAGGGAATGCCCAATCATCATCGATTCGCAGCGCATTGCCCCAGCTGAACAGGGTTTGCGGGTCGCGCTCGTCTCCAAAGTGGCGCTCGAATTGCGCCACCAGTGCTTGTAAAGCCTTCATGGGAGCCTCGCTTACGCCGCACGGGACGCGGAAGGACGGCTGTCATCAAACAGTGGCCATTCCTTGTCGGACACCCACTTCTGGCGTGTTTTGTTACGCTGGATTTTGCCCGAGGTTGTTCGGCAAATGGTGCCGCGCTTAATCAGCACGATGGCCTGGATGGGCGCTTGAAACTCTGCCGCAACCGCCGAGCGCAAGGCTCTTGCCAGTGCTGGCCATTCCGATTCCGGCACTTCATTCGGCGCCACTTCCTGCACCAGCACGATCTCTTCGCTCACATCGCCCTGCACCGCAAAAGCAGCGCCAAAGCCTTTCTCAAGACGCGGATCCAGTTCGGAAACAAATACCTCGATATCCTGCGGGTACAGGTTGCGACCGTTGACCACCACCAGGTCTTTCAAGCGTCCTGAAATAAACAGCTCGCCATTGGTGATAAAGCCCAGATCCCCGGTTCGCAGCCATTCGCGATCGTCATTTTCATCGTTGCTGATTTTGGCCTGGAAGCTCTTTTTGTTTCGCTCTGGCTGGTTCCAGTAGCCTTTACCGACACTGCCGCCGTGCACCCAGACTTCACCGACTCGACCGTCTGCCAGTCGTGCGCAGGATTCAGGCTCGACAATCGCCACATCCAGCCCTTCGAAAGTGCCGCAACTGACGCAGGTGATCGCCTCTTCAGTGCCCGGAGGGCATTGCTCAACAATGTTTCGGCCATAGAGATCCGGCGTAACACACAAGGTCTGGTGGGCGACGCCCGGCTTGCCACCGGAGACGAAAAGCGTGGTTTCTGCCATGCCATAGCAGGGATACATGGCGCTGTAGCGGAAGCCGAATTTTTTGAAACGGTTGAAGAAGCGGTCGATGGTATCCTGACGGATAGGTTCTGCACCATTAAATGAGTTGACCCAGTCACTCAGGTCTACCCCTTCCAAATCCGCGTCTTTCACCCTAGCCAGGCAGTATTCGTAACCAAAATTCGGTGCACCGGAGGTATAGGCTTTGTAGTGGCTGATGGCTTTCAGCCAGGTTGCAGGGCGCTTGAGGAAAGAGGTTGGCGACATCAATACCAGCGTTGAACCATTGTGCACCGACTGCAGAATGTTCCCGATCAAACCCATGTCGTGATAGAAAGGCAGCCAGCTGCAGCAGGTCATTTCTTTGGTGTGGGAAAGGCGATCTCGGATAAGTTCGCTGTTGTGGATCAGATTGCCGTGGGAAATCATCACGCCTTTTGGATCGCCGGTTGAGCCTGAGGTGTATTGGAGAAATGAGAGGTCATCACGGCAGAGATCAACCGGTGTATATCGCCCTTCCATCGCCGGGTCTACGGTGTCACTCACAATCACGTTCAGGTCATCGATACCCACCTCATCAAACCAGGCTTCCAGTGCCGGCCATGACGCGCTGTCGGTCATCACCGTATCAATGTCGGCGTCTTTGATGATGTGGGAGATGCGGGCATGGTGTTCCCCTTTACGTGAAGGCAGGGAAACCGGCACCGCAACAACACCGGCATATTGGCAGGACATAAAACCCTGCACGAATTCAAGACCGGAGGGGTAAAGCATGAGCACGCGGTCACCTTTGTCGCAGACCGAACGGATCTTGGTAGCCTGCGCCTTGGCAATCACTTCCAGCTCGGCAAAGGTGAGGTGGTCAATCTCGTTGCCTTTGTCGTCCAGCATGATGTAAGCCAGTTTGTCCGGCATCTCCGCAGCGTGTTGGGCAATGAGATCAACCAACGTGTGTTCCTGTTCCTTTTTCATGGTGCGTACCTTCGTGGTTCAAGATGTACGCTCAATATTCCAGCAACACTTTCGACTGCGCTAACCGTCACTTCTGACAGGAATGCCAATTAATCCTTAATTTACAGAGTGATAACCGCATTACCTGATATATACGACAGGTAACATCATGATTGCTTTTGCACCGAGAATTTGGGTCGTTGCACTCAAATGAGGATCTGTGCCATGTCTATCACCCTAACCTGTACCCAAACATTGCGGGAGTCAGACGATACCGTCACCGCATGGTTTGATTGCTCCCACCCTGTTACCGCTAAAGCAGGGCAATTTATTACGCTGGCCGTGCCCATTGAAAACCGCGTCCACCAGCGCAGTTATTCGCTCAGTGCCTTTGATACCGAGCGTGTCCCGAACGCTGTCCGGATCACCGTTAAACGGGTTGAAGACGGTTTGGTTTCCAACTGGTTAGTCGACCATTGTGAGGAAGGTTTAACACTGCAGGCGAGCGAGCCCATGGGCAATTTTACGTTGGACAGTGATGCCAAAACCCATGCGTTTATTGCTGCGGGCAGCGGGATCAGCCCGATAGCCGCCATGCTACAGGAACTCGCTGAGCATCATCCCAACACACCAGCCAATTTGCTTTACATCGTCCGCCATGCTAAAACCGCCCCCCTGCTTACTGAGCTGAAAACACTGTCCGTCACCTACCCCCAGCTCCAGATAAAAGTGTGGGATACCGCCACGATTGGCAGACCAAACGCCCTTCAGCTTTCAGCGCTGCTTACCGCTTGGGAGGCAGATACCCATTATGTTTGCGGGCCAGAGGCGCTGATTGACACAGTCAGCAAACTGACCTTAAACCGACTGCGGATGGAGCGCTTTAACGCCGCCGTTTATAACTTCGAAACGGTGAAACCTGACGGCGCTGCCATTACCTTTTCCGAATCCCAGAAAACGATTGAAATTACGGAAGCCGAAACCATTTTGGATCTGGCCGAAGCGAACGGCATTGCCGTGAACTCCAGCTGCCGTTCCGGCGTTTGCCACGAATGCAAACTTCGCCACAACAATCCGGAAGCCATTGTTTGGTTGGAAGAGGAAAACGCCCTAACAGATGAAGAGAAAAAGGAATACCTGCTGGCGTGCTGTACCACGGTAGCGGGAAAAGTTGATATTGCCTGCTGAGCCTTCACGCGATCCTGCCGATCTGACTACCCATCAGGTCGGCTAGCCCTGAATACTTCCTTTTTGATGGAGATGACTACATCTACAAAGCAACGCCGCGATCACAACGTCAGTCAATCTCGCTGAATCCTGCATCTTCAGGTTGTTTAGGTATATATTCATGCAAAAATAAATTGCTCATAAACATATCCAGTACTTTTCTCAGGCATCCGAATACAGGCACCGGCCCATCAGGATCACTAAGAATGCATTTAGGTGACTGATCTAAGTGTATTATTTAAATATCAATACACTTTAATGACACAAAAAATGCAAATAAAACAATTAATATCATTAACTTGTAAAAATACTCAAATTACCGATGTCTAATAAATGAGTCCCTTTTTATTTTTGAGAATGCCCCTCATCTATCCTCACTTCTCTCTAGCCTGAAAAGCCAGACAGGGGTAGCGTCTATCCGCAGACAACAATAAAAATAAATTCAGCGCAGGTTGGTTAATGAATGTTTAATCATTCGGCAACCTCTTACTGGTTACGATATTGATTACTATGTTGGCTCAGATTAAATATGGAAAGCGGAAGAAAGAATATGGACGTCGGGGCGCTGTTTGGCATCATCGATAAACTTCAGGATGTCCGGTGCAAAGAAGAGTTTGAATCACTCTGTGAGCAGTTTTGCGAACTGGTAGACCTGGACTATTACCTTTTTGGTGTGATTGAGCAGGAATCCCTTTACTCACCGGTTATTCATTATTTCAGCAACTACCCCACCGAATGGTTAGAACTTTATTTCAGTGAAAACAGCCAGCGCGTAGACCCTGTTGTCAGCTACATTCTCACTCAGCAAGCCCCTATCCGCTGGGACATTCTGGTGCAACGGGAAGCCTTCCAGGAGCCCAAGCAACAGGCGCTGATGCAGGCAGCAAAAAACTATGGGCTTTGTAACGGGTTCAGCATTCCCCTCAAGTCGGCCACCGGCGATATTGTGGTCTTCAGCATGGCGATTGGTGACGATGAGCAGCAAATTGAAAAGCTTAATGCTGCCATTCCCTTTGCCCATACCCTCGGTGCCCATTTGGTGGAGTGTTACCTCGCTTTAAAAATTCAAGCCAACGAATGTTGCGAAAGCAGCCTGACACGCCGCGAAATTGATTGTCTGTTCTGGGCCAGCGAAGGTAAAACCGCCTGGGAGATTTCAAAGATAATCAATATCACCGAGCGCACCGTCCTTTTCCACCTCAACAACTGCACCAAAAAGCTGGAGGCATCCAACCGTCAGCATGCCGTTGCGCTGGCGATAAAAAGAGGGTTATTGAAGCCTAATTTGTAGAAACAGAACCAGCTGCAATGGGAATCAAACAAATTGCAAACATGCATGGCACGGGGAAGAGCAACCTAGAAAGGAATGCTCTCCCCTTTTGACACCAAAAGTTTCATCTCGCCTGTTTCATGGTGAGGCAAGGAACGGTGCTGTCCTGGTTCGATGCCGTGAAATGCCGATTTCATGATCTGCAACGTATCGCCATGTGCCACCAGCAGGATCACCTTGCCTTCATGCTGGTTTTCCAGATTCCGGATCAGGCTTATTGCCCTCGCTCTCACACTCTCTGTACTTTCAACACCATGCTGCGTTTGGGAAGCGTCTTCTCTGTCCTTTGACCACACGATTTCATACGCCGCAGATGAGTGGCCTTCCCATTCCCCGAAGTAGCGCTCGCGCAATCGGATATCCTCTTTGGGCTCAGGCAAATCAAGCAACTTTGCAACGATCGCCGCTGTTTCGCGCGTCCGCTTAAAGTCGGAGCACAAAATCATATCGATTTTTTCGCCGCTGTATGCCATCGCCGTTTTCTCCGCCTGGGATTTTCCCAAAGGCGTCAGTCCGTATTTTGCACAGCCGATATCAGGGTTGCTGACGACTAAGTCCGCAACGTTTGCTTCACTCTCCCCATGGCGCATGATGAGGTAGGTGTTCTTGAATACTGCCATTCCCTTCTTTCACCTATCAAAAATGAGGTTTACCGAACCGCAATCTAAAACAAACGCAGCCCAACATCTTCCCTACTTCGTTGTACCCAGCATGAAGGTTTCACAGTCCTGAAACGTAACTTTCACATTTTGCAGTTAACAATACACGCAACAAAAAAGTGTCCACTTGCTCATTATTCTAAGTGATATCACCACAACCATGAGCATATCAATACCCAATGATTATCAAATATGAGCAATTAATCATTTTGATGGGAATTGAACTTTCATTTACTCAATCGAATGTTGATTAAATGTTAACCATCAGACTAGATTGATCTCAATAGGGAGGAACGGTATGGGCAATGGCACTAAAACGAAATCGAAGACAGAGATCAGGCGAGAGCTGATCCTTGAGAAGACCATTGAGCAAGGTCATGTGACGGTCGAGATGTTGGCTGAATTGCTCGGTGTATCTGCCCAAACCGTACGCCGGGATATCAACCAGCTATGCAGTGAAAACCTGCTCCGACGCAAACACGGCGGGGTCGAGAGCTTTGAGCAACAACTCAATGAGCCCTACCAGCAGCGGGCGGTGACCAATTTCTCAGCGAAATGGGCCATCGCCCAAGCGGTCGCAAAGGAAATACCAGATGGCTCAACCGTGTTCATTTCCATCGGCTCGACACCTGCCATTGTGGCAGAAGCTTTGACGGTGAAATCGGGGCTGACAGTGATGACCAACAACCTCAACGCCGCCATGATTTTGAGTAATGAGCCGAGTAACCGAATCATCATTCCCGGCGGCGAAGTGCGGATGCCAGATCGGGATGTACTCGGTGACGGTGTTCTGGATTTTTTTAACAGCTACCGCGCGGAATACGGCATTTTTGGCGTGGCGGGTGTTTCGGAAGATGGTGGCATGCTGGATTTTCATGCCTCCGAAGTCAGGGTTCGCGAAACCATTCGCACCCACTGTAAAACGTCCATTCTGGTGATGGACAGCACTAAATTGACGCGAACAGCACCTGCGATTGGCGGGAGCATCTTCGACGTGGATTTGATCATCATGGATCAACACCCCGGCGATGATTTTTCAGCACTGAGTGACCGTGTCGGAGATCGTTTGAAGTTAGTAGGAGGCGACGCTTCATGAACACAGAACCCTTTGTTTCATTCGACAACATCGCAAAAAGATGGAACGGACAACTAGGTGTCGAGAACATTTCGATTGATATCCCTGAAGGCACTTTTGTTGCCCTGCTGGGGCCGTCTGGCTGTGGCAAATCCACCACACTGCGCCTGCTTGCCGGGTTGGAAATACCGGACGAAGGGGCAATCCGCATTGACGGTGTGGACGTGACAGAAATGGCACCTTCAGCCAGAAATCTTTCCATGGTGTTCCAGTCTTACGCGCTGTTTCCCCATTTGTCGGTCGCCGAGAATGTCATGTTCGGCATGAAAGTGCGGAAAGTCCCCAAAGACGAACGTCTGGCTAAGCTTGAGAATGCACTTCGGATTACCGGGCTGGTTGGCTACGAGGAGCGTAAACCCGGTGAACTTTCCGGTGGTCAACGCCAGCGTGTCGCCCTTGCCCGCGCCATCGTCGCCGGTCAACCGCTCTGCCTGATGGATGAGCCCCTTTCCAACCTGGATGCCAAGCTCCGCCATTCCGTGCGCAAAGACATCAAAAAGCTCCAGAAAGATCTGGGAATGACCGTGGTGTATGTCACCCATGACCAGACCGAAGCCATGAGCATGGCAGACCTGATCATCCTGATGAAAGACGGCCATATCATGCAGGCGGGTACACCGCAGGAACTCTATAACGCTCCACAAAATACGTTCGCTGCAGAATTTGTTGGCGCACCACCCATGGCGTTAGTGGATGGCGGCGTGATTGCCGGAACAGACCACGCGCACAAAGTGGGACTGCGCAGCGAACACGTGAAATTGGTAGATGCGGGACAAGGACGCATCAGTTGCACCGTCTCTGAAAGCGAATACCTCGGCGAAGAAACCCATATGTTGCTGGATCATCCCAACGCCAAAGGCCTGGTGGTGAAGCTACATGGTTTTTCGTCGCTGAAGGAAGGTAGCACCGTGGACATCAACTTCGAGGACAGTGCCCTGCACTTCTTCGACCGCGATGGAAACAGAATGAACTAGCAAGGCGTGGAACAGTTTCTCCACGAAACAGAAGGGAAGCTGATTTCAAATGTATATACGTAACCAATGGTGAAACTATGAAGTTCTCAAAGTTAATGAGTTGTGCCTTTGCGGGTGCGTTTACCCTCGCCGCGCAATCGGCAACAGCGGCAACAGAATTGAACATGTACTACCCCATTGCCGTGGGTGGTGCGCTGACGAAAGTGGTCGACGGGATAGTTGATGACTTTGAAGCACAAAACCCGGACATCAAGGTTAACGCTATCTATTCCGGTAACTATGACGACACCCGCGTGCGTGCGCTTTCCGCGCTGAACTCGGGCGAGCCTGCTCAGTTGGCGGTGATGTTTTCAATCGATGTCTATGACCTGATCGATCAGGATTTGATCACCCCATACGATGACCTGTTACAGGGTGAAGAAGACCAAGCCTGGCTGGCAGATTTCTACCCTGCCCTGATGGAAAACGGTCAGGCCGAAGGCAAAACCTGGGGTATTCCTTTCCAGCGCTCAACCATTGTTGCTTACTACAACAAAGACATGTTCCGCGCTGCTGGACTCGATCCGGAAAAGCCGCCCACAACATGGGATGAGCTGGTCGAAGTGGGTAAAAAGCTCACCAATGACAACACCTACGGCATCATGATCCCATCTACCGGTTACCCATACTGGATGTTCCAGGCGCTGGCTATCCAGAATGGCAAAAAGCTGATGTCGGATGACGGCCTGACCACCTACTTCGATGACCCTGCCGTGATTGACACCCTCAAGTTCTGGAAATCCCTTTCTGAAGAACACGGCATCATGCCAAAAGGTACCGTTGAATGGGGCACGCTCCGTCAGGCATTCCTGGAAGGCAACACCGCCATGATGTGGCACTCCACCGGTAACCTGACGGCAGTGAAAAATGCCGCCAAGTTTGATTTCGGTGTCGCCATGCTCCCCGGCAACGTGCGTTTAGGCTCCCCAACCGGCGGCGGTAATTTCTACATTTTCAAAGACACCACTGACGAAGAAAAAGCAGCCGCGATGAAGTTGATTAAGTTCATGACATCACCGGAGCAAGCAGCCAGATGGTCAATTGCCACCGGCTACATGGGCGTATCAAAAGGCGCGTATGAAACCGAAGCGTTGCAGGAATACACAGAGCAATTCCCGCCAGCATTGGTTGCGCGTAACCAGCTAGAACATGCGGTGGCAGAGTTCTCTACCTACGAAACAGCCCGTGTCCGTGAAGGCTTGAACAATGCCATTCAGTTCGCCCTGACTGACCAGAAAACGCCGGAAGTTGCATTGGAAGAAGCGCAAAATTCCGCCAAGCGTCTCCTGCGCAATTACCAATAAAAACATCTCCCCCCGCCTTTACCGGGCGGGGGACTTGCAGTAGAGCAGTTGTATGAATCATTACGCTGAAATGGAACGTCGCAAGCAGCACTTATATGGTTGGTTTCTGCTGACACCTGCGGCCATTTTACTGACGCTTTTTGCGTTCTACCCTTCGGTGGCAACGTTCTGGGAAAGTCTGTTTTCAAAAGGCACCCGTCGTCGGCCTTCCGAGTTCAGTGGTCTGGAAAACTATTCTGATCTCTTTAACGACCCAACGTTCTGGATCGTGGTGAAAAACAACCTGTTTTATGCCGCGGTCACCATTCCTGTCTCCATCGCTATCGCCTTGATCATGGCATTGTGGGCGAATTCCAAAATCTCCGGTAAAGGCTTTGTCCGCACCGCTTACTTTACGCCGACCGTGCTCCCCATGATTGCCGCAGCGAACCTTTGGTTGTTTTTCTACACCCCGGATTTAGGCGTACTCGACCAAATAGGTGCCTTGTTTGGTTTTGGTTCTGTTAACTGGCTTGGACAGCCAGATACTGCGCTTTGGGCGGTGATTATCGTCACCATCTGGAAAGAAGCCGGCTTCTTTATGATCTTCTATCTGGCCGCGCTGCAGACCATTCCGGCGGATTACAAAGAAGCGGCTGACATAGAAGGCGCCAGCCGTTGGACATACACCCGCCGCATTGTTTTGCCGCTGTTGATGCCGACCACCCTGTTTATCGTGGTTAACGCCATGATCAACTCCGTGAAGCTGATTGACCACCTGTTCATTTTGACCAAAGGCGGCCCGTCGGATGCGTCCAAACTGATCCTCTACTACATCTGGGAAATGGCGTTTGCCTTCTTTGATGCGCCGCATGCAGCAGCGATGACAGTGCTGGTGCTGATCGTGCTCGGGATTGCCGCCGCCATTCAGTTCACTTACCTGGATAAAAGGACGCACTACCAATGAAATCTATCGAAAAGTATCTCGATACTGCGGGTGCGTTTTTGCTGGCCATTATCTGGATATCACCCTTGGTATTCGCCTTTTGGGCAGCGTTTCATACCACCTCAGACGCCGTGAATTTCAACCTGCTTTCTGGTTGGACGCTGGATAACTTCCGCGTCGCGTGGGAAGGCGCGCCTTGGCTGCGCTACTTCTTCAACACCTTCTGCCTGGTCACCGTGGTGTTAATCGGGCAATTTATCATTACCACACTCGCGGGCTTTGCGTTTGCCCAAGTCTCCTTTCCCGGCAAAGACTTTGTTTTCATCCTGGTGCTGTTGCAGCTGTTCATCCTGCCGGAAGTCCTGATCGTCGAAAACTATGCAGTGGTATCTTCACTTGGGTTGTTCGACACCATTTTGGGGGTTGGCATTCCTTACATGGCCAGTGCATTCGGCATATTCCTGATGCGCCAGTCTTTTAAATCCGTGCCTTATGAGTTGCATGAAGCCGCCGCCGTTGAAGGCTGTTCTCTGTTCGGCATATTGATGAAGGTGTATGTGCCACTCGCCAAACCGACCTACCTTGCTTACGCACTGGTGTCTGTCTCTACCCACTGGAACAACTTCCTGTGGCCCTTGATTGTGACCAATTCAGATGACACCCGGCCGCTGACCGTCGGCTTGTCGATTTTCGGTGCGCCGGAGAACGGCGTGGATATTTCGGTTATCTCTGCCGCGACTATGATGTCGATTGCACCGCTACTGATTGCGTTTTTGATTTTCCAACGCCAGTTTGTGCAAGCATTCCTGCGCGCCGGCATTAAATAGAGGAGGTGGAATGACACGTATTCTGCAACTGACCGACACTCATATTGTCTGTCCACCTAAAAAGGTTTCGGGCGTGCTCGACACGTTGGCCTCATTTGAACAAGCCGTCAGTAAGATAGAGCAGGATTTGGTAAAACTCGGCGCTATCGACGCCATTGTCGTCACCGGAGACATCACCGACCATGGCGACCTTGATAGCTACGAAGCCTTCAAATCTGTATTAGGGCGGCTAGGCATTCCCTATTTGGTGATTCCCGGAAACCATGATCTGCGTGCGTCGATGCATCAGGCATTTGAAGGGCTAACACCCGCCACCAGCGAAGAGATCAATTGGATAAAAAGCTATCCGGATCTGGACATTATCGGCCTGGATACCGTTATTCCCGGCCAAGGCGGCGGCAGGCTTTCTCCTTCAGCGCTGACCTTTTTGGAGCAAGCATTAGCAAGCAGTCCCGATAAACCCGCGCTGATTGCTATGCATCACCCGCCCTTTGCGTCCGGTATCCAATTTATGGATGCCATCGGTTTGGAGGGCGCTGAAGAAATGGCGGAGATATTGGAAAACAGCAAACGTGAAATGCGGATTATCTGTGGTCATTTGCACAACAGCATTGTCAGCACCATAGGAGGCGTCACTGTTCTTTCCTCCCCCTGCCACTGCCAGCTCGTTTCCGACTGATCATAGAGACGATGCGCCGGTCGGTTTTACCCAAGATCCCGGCGGCTACATGCTACACGAGTGGAACAATGGCTTTCGAAGCAGTTACCTTTCGCTGTCACCCCAAAGCATCGTGCACCCGTTTTAAGGCAGAGCGCCACCAACGCAGAAAGAGACTGCGCTGAATGGTTTACGGACGACGTGCTCTTGGTTCTTCCCTCTTTTTAAGGGGGAAGTTAGAAGGGGGTTGGCTTTTGAGCTTTGGGATGGTTTGGGACATTTCCGGGTTAAAGTATTAACTCTAACTCGTCAGTTTCGTATAAAAATTTTTATGGATTAACGCCTCATTCAATTGCGAATTGTGCATTAACTGAAGCATTTGCAAAACTCTAGACCACAGCCGCCAGTGTTGACTACGTCAATTGCAGTGGCTTGTTAGGTTTTTAACGTGTTGGACCAAAAAGTACATTCTTAAAATCTATTACTTTCAACTTTTCAGATTTATTATTTTTAAGATATGATTTATGGCATTCCACAGTAATTTTCATTTCCTGAATAAGATTATCTATAGAGTTAATATCGTTAAATGAAATTTTTCTTTCAATGATAGCGAAAAATACCATATCTAAATAATAATGCGCCATTTCTGCGATATAATCATTGTGATCATTTATATTACCTTGATGTACAATTTTGTTTCTCGACCTATAGACTCTTCGAATATCTCTCTGGCATTGGACCTTATAATAATCAATAACTTCCTCTATAGACTTTCTTGTCTGAAACTCTCTAACAAGTTTCATAAATTTATATCTTAATAGTGGTTGTTCATTCATCTCAGCCAATAATTCGCCAGCAATATTCTTAAAATCTACCACACCAACAAGTGCAGCAACAACCAGATCATTATCACTTTGTACATTCTCAGGTAATTTAGATTTTGCCAATTCAAACTTTTCTTTATCCCATTGAATTATATTTTTTTTGAGACTAGAAATTTTCTTTCTAATTATATAAGCAGATACAATCAATTCTACAGATGATGCAACAGTTGCAATATGTGATTTTGATTTTTCAGTAATTAATACAGCCTCAAGACAAATCCATAGGTTCAAAATTTGTGATGCCACTTCATCAGTTTCTAATGCATGAGCATGCAACTCAACTCCTCTGTGGAACCGATTAAAAGAATCACTTGTTAATCCAAAATTTGTTAGAAAAACTGGGAATATTTTTTCTACATAGCCTAAGTCATTTTCACTAAGTGAAGTCATTATATTTGAGGACTTATGAAGTGAAACAACATGTTCTTTATCATGTTTATATACTAGACAGTAATCCGAAAACCAAGGCTTTTTATTATGATAAAAGACAACAAATAAGTCTGAAATTAGTGAAACTCGTTCCTCAGCAACCTTCATTGCATGTTGGTAGTCAAGAGCTTTAACGTCTTCACAAACTATATATACTTTCCTATCACTGTCTTTATAAAACTTCCTTTCAAAGTTTTTTCCATAGATAGGTTTCTTAATATCTACAACTTTTAGCCCAACTTTCTCACATGAGTCACTAATATTTGAATAAATCTTCGACGCAGAAAAAACCACTTCAAAATTTTTATATTCGAGATCAAAAAATTTATAAAAATCATCAAGAGAATTAATATCTTTTACTTTATTAACTCCAGACTTATCAAAAAAGTGTTTATTAACTAGAAAATATATAGTCCCTTTTTGATAACCATATGATACCAAAAAGTTAAAAAACATAGTTGTGGTTTTGACTAGGTCGTCTTTCCTCTTATAATCATTAACGTATTTTTTTACTTCATCTTTAATTTTTTCAAAGTAAATCATTGGATTTATCTTTAAATCGATAATTTCCAATATGTTTTTTAGTGATTTTCTATCTTTACCGCTTTTCAATGAATTAAGATAATATTCAATCTTATCACCCAACATATTTTTAATAACAACATCATCTCGAACTCTTTCTATTATTTCTTCCAACAATGAATCGAGTTCAGTATTTGATACTTCATATACACCTTTTTCCTCAAGCTCTAAATACTGAAGACATTCGTTAATAATATCTGTGATCGACACAGAAACATTCTTTTCATTAAAATCAGACTTATCATAAGATAACTCTAACATCCGTTGAGAGAAGAAAAGGAGCCCTTCAAGATCTTGCTTATATTCCCAAGTTGCTATATTTGTAATTATCATATTTCTTTTTACTTTATTTAAAAACTTAACAGTGTCTTTTCAACAGACATTGTCTTTATAATAATTTCAGAAAATACAGACACCATAGCAGCAACATACTGTTCTATAGGTCTTATTCTTCCTTCCACTCATAAATTGCAGAACATGTCTGTATAATCACAAGTATTCAACCAGGCTCATAATCTGCTATTAGTATATTTAGGTCAAGAACTGACATGAGAAAGTGGTCAGGAATCTTGAGCTAAATAGTTTTGGGGCAAAACAAACCCACCAAAACAAAAAAGCCGCTGACTCTCATCAGCGGCTTTTCTTGTGTCGCTTCTCGCGCTTAATTACTTTGTAAATTCAGCGGCTTGTGAGGCAATAACGAATTCTTCGTTGGTTGGGATAACAATCGCAACCGCGCCCAGCATCTCAGATTTAGCGATAACACCGCCGTTGCCGAAACGTGCTGCTTCGTTACCTGCTTCATCTTCGACAAAGCCCAGAAGTTTCAGGTTCTTCAGAATTTCACGACGGATTGGCAGTGAGTTTTCACCGATACCGCCAGTGAAGATGATGGCATCAATGCTGTCCAGCGGGATCATGTATGAACCGATGTACTTGGCAACACGGTAGGTGAACACTTCAAACGCCAGTTTCGCGCCTTCGTGACCATTTTCCATCGCTTCCAGAATGCCGCGTGCGTCTGAAGTCAGGCCTGATACACCCAGGAAACCGGATTTCTTGTTCAGCGCTTCAAATACTTGTTCCTGGCTCCAGCCTTTTTTCAGCAGGAATTCAATGATGCCTGGGTCAAGGTCACCACAGCGGGTACCCATCATCAAACCAGACAGTGGGGTGAAGCCCATTGAGGTATCAACAGACTGGCCGTTACGCACTGCACACACAGACGCACCGTTGCCCAGGTGAACAGAAATGAAGTTCGCCTCTTCCACTGGCTTATCCAGTTGTTTTGCTGCTTCACGGGTGACGAAGTAGTGGCTGGTACCGTGGAAGCCATAACGGCGGATACCGTAGTCAGTGTACAGCTCGTTTGAAATTGCACCGGTAAAGGCTTTTTGAGGCATGGTCTGGTGGAAAGCGGTGTCGAACACAGCCACTTGTGGCAGGCTTGGGAACGCCTTCATTGCTGCGCGGATGCCCATTACGTTCGCTGGGTTGTGCAGAGGAGCCAGATCGCTCAGCGCTTCAATCTCAGTGATAACGTCGTCATTTAGCAGTGTCGCGTTTGCGAATTTTTCACCGCCGTGAACTACGCGGTGGCCAATAGCAACCAGTTGTTCGCCAACGTTCATGCTCTCAACCAAATCAACAATGATACCAACCGCTTTCTCGTGGTGGTTTCCACCTTGCTCCAGCATCAGTTCTTGCTTCTCGCCATCGCGTTTCCAGCTGATTCGCGCGTCGTCCAGACCAAAACACTCACCAAGACCAGACAGAATGGCCTCGCCGGTTTGTGCATTCATCAGGGCAAATTTGAGTGAAGAGCTGCCTGCATTCAGGACAAGTACTAGTGAACGGCTCATTGAAAATCTCATTGAAAAATGGGGGTAACGTAGTAACGCAAAAGTTTAACGCCCATTATTAAATTTTTTTTGAACTATTCAACTTAAATTTGAATCATTAAACGAAAAATAGCCTTTTAATGTCTCAGATCAAGATTTGCATAAATAACTGTTTCAACTGCCCAAAATACAACCACAAAAAAACGCCCATACAGGGCGCTTCGTGTCAGGCGTTGCGCGGGTCACAATCAGGCCATAGTGAGGATTGATTTACCCAGCAGCCATTCAAGATCTTTCTCAAAATCGTCGCCATAGCGATCGCAGCACACGTCGTGCAGTTTCCGGCTGGCATGGCTGGTAAATTCCACTGCATTTTCCGATGAAACGGTCTGGAGGAAGAAAAGCCGCAATACAGCGGTAAAGCGGTTGTCTGAACGCAGAGCGGTCAACCAGCTTTCAATGAATGAGCGCTTGTCACCTTCCAAATCCAGCCTGTCGATCAAAATGCTCAGCAACCTGTCGTCTAACCTGGTAATGAAATCCGTTTTCTTGGGAAAGTGGTGGCTGATACCGGTTCTGGAAATCCCGGTCTGTTGGCTCAGTGTCGTGTAAGACATCTTGTCATAGCCCAATGTAACAAGCTGATCGACCACGGCATCAAGAATCAACCGAATCGTCACTTCTGTATCTTCTTTGCTTCTTTTTGGCATAGTTATATTCCTGCTTTTTTGGCTTCCGTACCCTAAACAATCAAGACATCACTACCACCACATCCTGCTCACAGCGTTGCCACTGTGACTACGTAGTTCTTGACCACACTTCGTTGGGCTGAATTTAAGTTTACCGACTACCCGTCGTTATTCTGGCTTTCTTAAAGATAGTACACATGATTAATTTATAAACTGAAGGAGCAGAAAAATGTGAGATCTCAGAAGTGCGTATCACGGGCGAGCAATCGCTAGTAAAAGGGTCTATAACAAACTGATATGGCAGCATTATTCTTGGTGGATGAAAATGCAGGTACTCGCAAAGGGAGCGTTACCTACATCAAAATTTGAACAAGCGTTTGAATGATTAACTTGACCAACCCACCACACCGCACTTAATTTAACAACTCAATAACATTACAATTAAAAATCAATTACCTCTCCCCTTCAGTAATACAGGGTTTCTTTATGGCTCAACCAAAACCACACCAACAGATGCTACGCTGGGCTGAAGAACGCCCCAATGAGATCTTCCTGCGCCAAATCATCAACCGGCAGTTTACTGACTTCACCTATTCAGACGTTGTCGACCAGGCGCTGCGTATCGTTACCGCGCTGCAGGGCATGGGGCTGGAGCCGGGTGATAAAATCGGCCTGATCTCTAAAAACTGTGCAGAGTGGTTTACCGCAGATTTGGCCATGATGCTCGGCAGCTACATCAGTGTGCCTATCTTCCCGACAGCGGGCGACGATACCATTGCCCATGTGCTTGACCACAGTGAAGCCAAAGCCCTGTTTGTCGGTAAACTGGACGACACCAAAGCATTGAAAGCCGCACTTGAGCCGCGCAATAAAATGCCTACCATCGCCTTCCCCTACCCAACCATTAACTGTGGCTACGACTGGGCGGATTTGGTTGCACAAAATGATCGCGCTGATGTTAATCCGGATCATCAGGACAGCGACTTGATGTCCATCGTTTATACCTCCGGCACCTCAGGGCTGCCCAAAGGCGCCATGCTGAGCTACGGCGCGTATGCGTGGTCTGCGCAGCGCCTGATTGACCATATTGGCATGCAGGATGGAGAGCGCCTGTTCTCCTATCTGCCGCTGGCACATATCACTGAGCGCGTTTACATCATGGGCTCAGCGATGATGGCCGGTATTTGCACCGCGTTCCCTGAATCGCTGGATACCTTTATTGAAGACGTGAAAAAGCACCGCCCGACGCTGTTTATTTCGGTACCACGCCTCTGGACGCTCTTCCAACAGCGTATTCAGGAAAAACTGCCGGACTCAAAACTCAACCTGCTGCTGAAAATCCCGTTCGTGTCTGGGCTTATCAAAAAGAAAATTGCCAGCAACCTGGGCTTGGATCAGGCGCGGGTATTGGGCTGTGGTTCAGCGCCGGTGTCTGCCGCACTGCTGCTGTGGTATGAAAAACTGGGTCTGCACATTACAGAAGCCTGGGGGATGACTGAGTCTTTCGCGTACAGCACGCTCAACTACCCGTTCCGCAAAGATAAAATCGGCACTGTGGGTAACGCAGGGCCGGGCATTGAAATCAAAATCGCTCAGGATGAAGAAATCCTGGTGCGGGGTAAAGGACTGTTTGACGGTTACTACAAAAACCCGGAAGCCAGCGCAGAGACTATTGTGGATGGCTGGTTACACACCGGCGATATCGGCTCGCTCGATGAAGACGGTTACCTGAGTATTCAAGGCCGGAAAAACGACACATTTAAAACAGCCAAAGGGAAATTTGTCAGCCCAGTTCCTATCGAGAAACGTCTGTTCGAACTAAGTAATGTGGAAATGATGTGTCTCGTTGGTTCAGGTATGCCGGGGCCGATTTTGCTGGCACTGCCTCATCACTTCCCCAACTTCGACCGCGCGCGGTACGAGCGTCGCGTTAAACACGTTATCGAAACTATCAATGGTGAACTGGAATCTCACGCCAAAATTCGTGGTGTGTTTATGATTAAAGAGCCATGGAGCATCGAAAACGGCTTGCTGACGCCCACGCTGAAAATCCGCCGTCATTTGCTGGAGAAAAAATACCACGATGTGGGCGTAAACTGGCCTTCCGGTCAGTTAGTCCAGTGGGAAGAATAGCTTCCTATCAATTTTGAATCGCGGGCGCTAAGCCCGCGTTTTCTTTCCCATTCCCGGGCTTGTCTTTCCGCTTCCCTCCCCTGCGAAAACTTCTTTCAGTCAAAAGCCCTCGATGGCGTTGTATCCCTTATTTTTTGTAGTAATATTACAAAATAATTTTATACGGTGCTGACCACCCGCCATTGCGGAATCTGGGACAGCCTGTTTGAGAGAGAGAAAGCAATGAGCCAAGAAGAATACCAAGTATGCGAAGCCTGCGGCGTGACAGCAGAAATGGGTTTTGTGATCGGTGAAGGTGACGAAGTTGCCGAAGTGCGCATTTTCGCGGAAGAAAAAGAAGCCGCTGTTGCTGAATTCCAACGCTATCTGGCACTGGCAAAACAAGTGAACGAAAACGTGATTCACGACCTGAACGAGTGTGCAGAGCTGACTCTTAACCCGCTGGTCGTTAAACTGAAGTTTGAATGCAGCGCTGAGAAGCTGATTTTCGAACTGCGCAGCCGTTCTATTTAAGCGCGCGCACTAGCAAAAAGTTCGAAACATGAAGAAGGCCGCAATGCGGCCTTCGTTGTTATTGCACCTAGCTTATACCTAAAACAGCTCCGGCGCGTCTTCCACTTCATCGACACCCAAAGTATCCAATACCGCTTCGAGTTTTTTGGCCGCCGCTTCGTATTCAAATTTGCGGATTGCGTCTTCAACGCCGGACAAATCCACATCCATCGCCTTCGAGTTCTCCTTCACGCCAGTGATAAAGTCAACGGCCTGGGTATCGAAGTTGTTGAGCAGGATTTTCAGTTGCTCCAGCTCAATCCTGAACTCTCTTGGGGTGTAGCCAGCAAACCCGCCGTCTGCGACCACTTCAGGCTCTTTAGGCGGCTCTTCTTTCGGTATGTAGGTCTGGATTTCCTGCAGGCACTGTTCAATCTTGTCCACCAGACTGGCTTCCATCTTGCGCTCTGAGCCTGCCTGGTCTTCAAGATTACCCGCAAGCACAGCCAAGCCTTTGGCTGATACGTTTGCCGCAGCACCTTTGAGGGAGTGAGCAAACAATTCCACTTCATCCCGGTTATCGTCGGCCAAATCCTGACGAATTTTATCAATAGCAGCAAGCTTGGTTTCGGTAAACGCGGTGATCACCTTCCAATAGGCTACGCTGTTCCCCCCAATCCGCTGGATACCTTCATTGGCGTCCAATACCAAGGGGTCGATATCTTCCAAGTTAAGGATTTCAGGCTGGTCTTTTTTCTTCTTCTCATTCCTTTCGACCGAATAGCGCACCGCATCCTTGGTGGCAGATGTCCAGCGACGGATGGTGGAAATCAGCTCGTCCACATCAATCGGTTTAGAAACGTGATCGTTCATCCCCGCGTCTTTACACTGCTTCACATCCCGTTCCATGGCGTTTGCTGTCATAGCAACAATTGGCATGCTACTTAGCGATTCAATTTCACGTATTTTGCGCGTGGCAGTCAGACCGTCCATGACAGGCATCTGCATATCCATCAGCACAATATCGAATTCTTTTTCCTGCACCATATCCAGTGCAATCTGGCCATTGTCAGCCACCTCAATCACTGGGTTGAACTGCTCCAGAATGCCTTTAGCGACTTCCTGGTTAATCATGTTGTCTTCCACCAGCAGGATAGTCATGCCAGTAAAGTCGATTTTCTCAGGCTCAATCTCATCCTCGTGGTTGTTAACCAACTTGAGTTCTTCTTCCCCAAAAGCTTCCATCAAGGCATCAAACAGCGAAGATGGGTTTATAGGCTTGACCAGCGATGCATCAAACAGACCCTGAATCTCTTCGGTAATTAAGCCAGCATCTTCACCATAAGCACTCGCAAGAATGACGTTTGGCTCTTTGTTCAGCCCAAGCGCACGGATTTGTCTCGTGGCTTCATCACCGTTGATGCCCGGCATCTTCCAGTCCATCACAACCACGTCAAATCCATCGTTACCCTTGTCCGCGGACTCGACTTCATAAACCGCCTCTTCGCCATTCGATACCGCTGCCACACGCAGATTCAGGTTATCCAGCAGCGCATACATGATGTCGCGGGAAGCCTGGTTGTCGTCCACCACCAGCACACGTTTGTCGCGGAGTACGGTTGCTTTCGCCACCTGCTCTTTGATGCTCGATTCACTACGGCCGCAGCGGATAGTGAAGGAGAAGGTAGAACCTTTGCCCGGTTCACTTTCTACCCAGATTCGCCCGCCCATCAATTCAACAAAGCTCTTCGAAATTGTCAGGCCGAGTCCGGTACCGCCATATTTTCGGGTGATAGAGCCATCTGCCTGAGAGAAAGACTGGAACAAGCGGCCAAGCTGATCTTCATTCATACCAATACCGGTGTCCTGAATATCGAACTGCACTTCGATCATTTCGTCCAGTTCAGTCACTTTACGCGCCCGGATAATAATCTCGCCGCTTTCCGTAAATTTGACCGAGTTACCGGTTAAGTTGATGATGATTTGCCCTAAACGTAGCGGATCACCCACCAGTTCATCCGGCAGCTCCGGATCAATATCGAAGATCAGCTCCAGCTCTTTCTCTTTCGCCTTCACCGACACAATGTTACTGATGTTGTCGAGCACCTCGCTGAAGCGGAATTCGATGTGCTCTACCGACAGTTTGCCCGCTTCGATTTTCGAGAAGTCGAGAATGTCGTTGATGATGCCAAGCAGAGATTTACCTGCTTTCTCAATGTTCGACACATAATTGCGCTGCTTGTCGTTGAGGTCTGTCAGCAAAGCAAGGTGCGACATACCAAGGATCGCGTTCATCGGCGTGCTGATTTCATGGCTCATATTGGCAAGAAACTCACCTTTTGCCTTACTCGCCTCGGTCGCCTGGTCTTTGGCGGAAATAAGGTCAGATTCGAGGCGTTTTTGTGTGGTGATATCGACAAACAGGCCCACAATCCCCATGACAGCACCATCGCCACCATAGTAGGTTGCTTCATAAACCGTGATGTTACGTGTGTCGCCATTGGCAGCATTCAGCTCTATCTCGTAAACCTGAGACCCGGGCTTATCGAGCAGATCAGACTCTTTCATGATGAAAGTGGTGGCGACATCCTTGGGGAAAAGATCCGCCGGTGATTTGTCCACCACGTCAACATAAAACAGCCCCAGAAAATCGGTGAAAGCGTCGTTCACGCCAATGTAGGCACCTTCCCTGTTGCGGAAATAAGTAGGGTTTGGAATGGCGTTGATAATTTGCTGGTTGAGTTTGAGTTGTTCGGAAACACGCTGCTCTGCTTCCATTTGCAGTTCGGCGTTGAACGTTAACTGAATGCCGACCGCCAGGTCTTCCTGGGCTTCCTGCAGCCAGTCTATTTCTTTGTCGGACAGGCTTCGTACCGAACCCAGTTCCAACACCCCGACCATGTCGTTATTAACAATCAGCGGGATAAAATACATTTCGCACAGACAAATCTTCCCGGTTGGGAGGTCGAGACAGAATTTATCTTCACTGTTGCGGATGCGCAGGAAATCTTTGGTGAGCATGATGGTGCGGTGGAACGACACCGTGTCTTTGTCCATTTCATGGGTCTTTTCATCAACACCGACCCCACCGACAAGATGAAGTGAATTGCTTTTTAACACGTATATCGCGACATACGGCAGTTCCAGGCGCTGGGAAAAGAAATTTGAGACCTGTAAACCTAGCTCTTTGGTATCTGCACAGCCACGGATCAAATCCGAAAATGCTTTAATGCGACGGGTAAACTCAAACCGCTCCGCGATTTCACCCAACACTTCGTTTTGCGCCGCAGCCAGATCTTTCAGCTCGCCCTGGGTGTTCACATCCAACTGGAATTCGAACTCTTTATCACGCACCTTACTGACAATGGTGCTGCGGATGTTATCGAGGGGTTTGAGGAAACGCACCCAAAGCAGCACTGTGGTTGCCGTCACGGTGATCAGCAGTATCAAGGCCATGGCGATTGCAAAGGCATCAGCATTGCCTTTTTGAAGCTCCAACTCCCTGAGTTGCTGACGAGATGAGCGATCAATCGCTTCAGCAAATGCACCTAACGGCCCCATGATTTTGTTTTTAGCATGGTTGTAATCAGGGCCAAACAGCATCTGTTGTGCCAATTCCGGATTGGGCAACACCCGCTCAATACCCCGCGCTGTGCGTTTTTTACCCTGAATGAGATCCATTGCCGCGTCTTCAAGCGTGACCAGCTCTTGCGAACGCGACAATGCCTGGATCAGAAATGTCAATTGGGCTTCGGCAATACCTGCGTCTCTCATTCGGCTAATCAGTGATGGATATTCAGGTCGGATAGGTGCTTCGGTATGTTCAAAAAGATAGTTGGGGTCAGACAGCTGTGCCCAGTAGTCAAAGTTGTAGCCATTTGGACGCGGTAATTGCCCTTCCCTGATCGCAATCACTTCATCATAGAGCTGACGCCAACGCTGGTTCGAGGTCACCGCATAGTTGCGCGCAAACCGGGTCAAAAGCTCAGAACTGTTCTTCAGCTCCGTGGCCAACATATACTGCATGTAGCGCTGCTCATGGATTTTAGCTATCTGACTCGCTAGCGCATCTGACCGGGAATGAGCAAGCATGATGGCAACGCCGAGGATGAGAATAAACCCCATTAACGCAAAGTAGATGTGGCGAATCGAGCTCATCTGGACTCCAAGAATCTTTAAATGGTGACATCTGTATCAGTTAAGCGTAGACCCCGTTATACAGTTGATAAAGAGAGAAAAACCAAATGGGCGGTTGCCAACTCGAATGAATCACGCCATAAATGGGCTAGGATCTGTAAGCCAGATTTTTCACCGACAGATCAATTGCTGAGCCTGCCAACGTAGAAGGAGAGAGCGTGACACCACTAGCGAAAGGGACTTTTGCCATGATAGCGGGTGTAACGATACTGAGTGTAGACAGCCTGCTTATCCGACTGATTGAATCGTCAGGATGGACGTTGCTGTTCTGGCGTGGATTACTTTCTGCGGCTGTTATCGCGGGCTTTATGCTTGTCACGCGCCCAGCAAACACCCTTGCTGCACTACGTAAACCGTCCAAAACGCTGCTCGTTGGCTCGTTCGCCTTCTCCATTTCTACTGTCTGCTTTGTACTTTCAATTGAGCACACCCAGGTCGCCAGCACGCTGATCATCATCAATGTCAGTCCGCTGATCAGTGCCCTACTGGCTTTTGTGGTGCTAAGTGAGCGGGTGGAGCTAAGAACAGTTATTGCCATTATGGCGGCCATTGTCGGTGTCGGGCTGGTCTTTTCCGACCAACCTATGCCAACTGCTTCTTTCGGCAACATGATGGCGCTGGTCACCGCATTTATGCTCGCCACCTACTTTGTCATTCTTAGATACAGCAAGAGCGCGAATGCTGCCCTTTTTCTGATCCTCGGCGGGTTATGTACTTCGATCATTTCATTGTTTGCGGGTGCTGAGCCGTTTTCCCTGTCAGCAAAAGAGTGGGTGTATATTCTTATCCTGTGTGCGGGTGTGGTGCCGGTCTCCTTTATGTTGATTTCCCTCGGTCCACGCTTTTTACCTGCCGCCCACGCCAACCTTTTCATGTTGCTGGAAGCGATTCTTGGGCCGCTGTTCGTCTGGGCTGTCCTTGGAGAAGTACCCAGTGAAAATGTATTGCTGGGCGGCACTGTCGTGATGGTGACGCTGTTGCTGTTTACCCTTTCGGCCGCGAGAAGCCGGCGGGTCACGAATAAAAAACCCGGCGCTGTATAGGCCGGGTTTCCTGATTTTCACCTTTCCAAGCGTTTAAAGCCGTAAACTCTGCCAGGCTTCACACATGGTGCGAAATATTGCTGCGTCCCCTTCTGGGCGATCCGGATGCCATTTCAGCGCCATTTTCCGCCACTGACGCCGGATTTCAGAATCCGATGCAGTCTCAGAAAGTCCCAGTGCTGAAAGTGCATTGCGCCTTTCTACCGTGGTTTCGCTGCAATGTCCCACATGCTGCTGGTAGCGTTTCCAGAAAGAGGAAAGCAGTTCACGCACATCCTCCAATTGGGCATCGTAATTGCTCCAGTCCATGTAGTAGCCACGCAGTGGGTCGTCACGGTTGATTTCGTGTTGCACAAACCCTGAACCTGCACCCCGCCACATCAGGCGAATGTCCATCGACTCTACCTGCAGCCATTGCTGGGGCAGCAACATTTCCTGCAGCTGGTAAAGGGCATTCATGATGAGAAAATTACGCTTGAACAAGTCCAGTTGGGGGTCATCATCCAAATGGTCCATGATGGTATTTTTCTGAAGTTCAGCCATTAAGTAGTGGACTTTCCAGCTTTGTGGTGATGCTTCCAGCACACTTAAAATTGGCCAGATCAGGGGGTTATCAATATCATCCCGTTGTTCAGCAAGCATACTGCCTTTTCTCCTTCGACCTTCAGTCTTATCTATAAGACCTTAATCCATAATCCTGTGAATCGCCTGCTAAATTGGTTGATTCTGCACGAATTCACAGACTAACGCCTTCAATCAACATGGGTTTCACTCTTATTGACAAAAAGCTCACCATTAAGGGGGAAGCATATGCAGTGCCAGATCTGACCCGAGCCGTTAAATTTTCCGACACAATGAAATTTTAGATTTCCTATCAAACTGACAGACAAAGAAAAAGGCCGATGTTATCCATCAGCCTTTGGGAGTGTCATTAACATTCAATACAGTAGGCGGGATTTTGCCGCTTTTTATCGCCAGTTTCGCTACTGTTCGGAACTTTTCTTACATTCTCAGTCAATTAACCGCGATAGTAACGCTGAGGGACAAACGGCATTTTCTCGACGGTCATCGGCAACTTCTTACCACGCACTTCAGCGAATACCTCAGTACCCTCTGCTGCAAACGGTGTTGCCACATAGCCCATGGCGACTGGCTGGCCTTTGGTTGGGCCGAAGGTACCGCTGGTCACAATGCCGATTTCGTTATCATCTGCATCAAACAGCTTCGAACCTTCACGCACTGGCGCTTTGCTCGCACCCACCAGACCAATACGCTTGCGGGAAACCGCTTTGGTGGCGATTTGGTCGAGAATGATATCCGCACCCGGGAAGCCACCGGCACGTTCACCGTCAGCGCGGCGTGGTTTGCTTAGTGCCCACAGCAGGCTGGCCTCAACGGGCGTAGTGGTGGTATCAATGTCATGACCATACAGGCACAGGCCACATTCCAGGCGCAGTGAATCACGGGCGCCCAGACCAATCCACTCCACTTCATCATTAGCGAGAAGCTTACGTGCAAAGTCTTCTGCTTTTTCTGCAGGCACTGAAATCTCGTAACCGTCTTCGCCTGTGTAGCCAGAGCGGCTTACCAGACACTCTACGCCGTCCAAATCCATGGCTGCCGCATCCATAAACACCATGTCGGCAACCGCTGGGTTCAGGGTTGCCAGCACTTGCGCCGCTTTCGGGCCTTGCAGTGCCAGCAGTGCACGGTCTTCAATCACTTCGATGGTGACATCATCCGGCATATTGGCGCGAAGGTGAGCGATATCCTGATCTTTACACGCTGCGTTAACCACCACAAAAAGATGGTCGCCAAAGTTGGTGACCATCAGGTCATCCATCAGGCCGCCTTCCGCGTTGGTAAACAGTGCATAACGCTGCTTGCCTGCCGGTAAGTCGATGATGTCGACCGGTACCAGGGTTTCCAGCGCTTTTGCTGCATTTGCGCCATGAAGGCGAAGTTGCCCCATGTGTGAAACGTCGAACAAACCTGCCTGTTCACGGCAATGAATGTGCTCTTTACGTACACCTAACTCATATTGCACCGGCATGTCGTAACCAGCGAACGGTACCATTTTCGCGCCCATTTCGATGTGCAGGGCATGCAGCGGGGTTTTCAGTAAATCCTGAGACATGTTTCACTCCATGTTCACGGCCGAAGCCGACGTTCTCAAATTCTGCCAGGCAGCATTGCGTTAATCGTGATTAGGAAGCCGTTACCCAGAGGATAAGGGCATCATCTTCACTGACTGAGGTGAGCATGTGGCCCATTGCAGCGTCGTAATACACGCTGTCGCCTTCATTCAGTTCAATCACTTCATAAAATTCGGAGTAGAAGGCAATCGCACCTTCCAGCACCAATAAAAACTCTTCGCCATCGTGACGGATCCATTCGTCATACTCTTCGAACGAACGCGCCCTCACACGGGATTTAAACGGAAACATCTTTTTGTTGGTCAACTGCGTTGCCAACAATTCGTGCTCATAGGTGCCGGTTGGGCGTGGTTTACCTTCACCTGCACGGGTCACATCGCGGCGACCGGTTGCCTGACGCTGTTTCGGTGGCGCAAACAGTTGGGGAATGTCGATATTCAATCCCGCTGCCAACTTCTGCATTGCCTGAAACGTCGGCGAAATTTGTTCGTTTTCGATTTTCGATAAGGTTGAGCGGGCAAGCCCTGTTAATTTGCTCGCCTCTTCCAGTGTCAGACCGCTGCTGGTGCGGATCTCTTTTAGCCGTTCGCCAAGCTTGAGTGGGGAAATAGGCGCATCGCCCTGAAATCCAGCCCGCTCAACAGTCACTGACGGATACACATCCTGTGCATCTGAATCTGCCATTTTGCTCTCTCCCTGATTCCGACAGGCACATCATGTTCATGGCCTCAATGGGCGCATTCTTACACGAAGCCGGTGTGACACCCTACGCGCAAGTTAACATTTTTAACAAAAAGTTTCCTATTGGAAACTTAGCGCAAAAATTTCCGGACGCAATTTAAACGCAAATATTTCTGCGGAGCGGGAATTCAGCACGGAAAATCCCCGCCAAAACAGTCACTTTCAACCAATCTCCCTATCTCTTTGTTTTAAATGACCTTAATCTATGTGCACTTATTGTGCATTTGCAAAACAATCCATAAGCGCGTAAAAAGGCAAACGTTTGCGCAAAGTTTTTCTTCTGGTGCCAATCTCAAGTGGTCATATTGTGAGAACTGTTCATGGGATCACATTGAGAGTTTCTTATTGGAAATTTTGTTTTGCAGGGCGCAAATTCGTTTTGTATGTTACGCAAATGTTGAAATGCAAATAACAATAAAGCGCCACGCTTGCTATACCCAAGGTAACGCTGTTTATCCGTATCCTTGGGTAAGCCCACAGACGTGGAAAGCACATACAAACAACCAGGAGACGTGCGATGAGCCATAGCATGTTTGACCTTTTTAAAATTGGCGTTGGCCCTTCCAGCTCCCACACCGTGGGGCCGATGGTCGCCAGCGCAAGATTTGCTGCTGAACTGCGAGAATCAGAAAAGCTTCACAGCACAGAACGGGTTTCTGTGGAATTGTTCGGATCTCTGGCATTAACAGGGAAAGGACACGCCACTGATGTGGCCTGTGTCATCGGTTTGATGGGCGAATGGCCGGAAAGCGTGAATCCGGACGACATCCCGACCCTAACCAACATGGTGAAAGGCAGTAAAGAACTGCCACTGGATGGACACCGCTTCGTCCCGTTCGACTGGGACAAAGACGTGGTCTTCCACTTTGACCAGGTGCTGCCGGAACATCCGAATGGCATGACCATCACCGCATTCGGTAACGACGATGCTGTGTTACTCAGCCGCACCTACTTTTCTGTTGGTGGCGGATTTGTGGTCGAGAAAGGGGAAACGGACGCACTGGCGAACGATTTTGTTCCGCCCTACCCGTTCAGTAACGCCGCTGAATTGCTCGCACTCTGTAAGAAAGAGAAATGCTCAATCGCCGACATTGTGCTGAAAAACGAACTGGCCCGCGCCAAGGCGCAGGATCCCAAAGCCACAATGGAAACGGTTTACGCGCAGATCGATGCAATGTGGCAGGTGATGGCAGATTGCATTGAACGTGGCATGACGCAAGACGGCATTTTGCCGGGCGGACTATCACTCAAGCGCAGGGCGAAAAAGCTGCACGACAGCATCAAGAAAAAAGATTCTGACGGCTTGCCTGTCGACACCAATGACTGGGTCAACATGTACGCCATGGCAGTTAACGAGGAAAACGCCGCCGGTGGGCGCGTAGTGACAGCACCGACAAACGGAGCCGCAGGTGTGATTCCTGCCGTGCTGGCCTACTACAACAAGTTTGTTGCGCCGAATAACGCACAGGGTATCCGTACCTTCCTCGCTGTCGCTGCCGCTATTGGTTCACTATATAAAACCAATGCGTCTATCTCAGCGGCAGAGGTTGGTTGTCAGGGTGAAATCGGCGTGGCCTGTTCCATGGCTGCCGCAGGGTTGGCCGCCGCCATGAACGCCAGCGTTGAACAAATTGAAAACGCGGCAGAGATTGGCATGGAGCACAACCTCGGCCTGACCTGCGACCCTATCAACGGTCTGGTGCAGGTGCCCTGTATCGAACGCAACACCATGGGCGCAGTGAAAGCGATAAACGCAACCCGCTTGGCACTGAATGGCGACGGCGAGCACCATGTGTCGCTCGACAGCGTGATTAAAACCATGCACGAGACCGGTCTCGACATGATGAGCAAGTACAAGGAAACCTCTCAGGGCGGCCTGGCAACCAACACTATTCCAATCAATGTGGTGGCCTGTTAACCGCAGTACTTGCAAAAAGGATGATTACGCCAACGCCTACAGGCGTTGGCAAAACACACAAGATTTGCCGCTTTTTGGCGAAGCTCGATTAATGCGTTTCACACGGAGAAGTAAAAATGGACTCAACCCTGAAGTTTACTGAAAGCCACGAGTGGGTGAAGGATAACGGCGACGGCACTGTCACTATCGGTATTTCCGATCATGCACAGCGTCTGCTGGGTGACGTGGTGTTTGTAGACCTGCCTGAAGTCGGCAGCGAAGTAGAAAGCGGCGAAACCTTCTCGCTTGTCGAATCTGTTAAAGCTGCGTCAGACATCTATGGCCCAGTAAACGGCGAAGTGGTTGAAGTGAATGAAGCGCTGGAAGAGAGCCCGGAACTGGTCAACGAAGCACCTTTTGAAGGCGGCTGGATTGCAAAAATCAAACTCGCTGACGACAGCAACCTCGACCACCTGATGAGCGCAGACGCTTATCAGGAAACCGTTGAAGACTAATTCAGGACCAAGGTCATGACAGAATTACGTTTACTCGATCAGTTAACACCGGACAACGAGTTCCTTACTCGCCACAATGGCCCGCGCGAAAGCGACATGGATACCATGCTGCAGACGGTCAATGCCACCAGCCTTGAGCATTTGATTGAAGAAACCGTTCCTGCAGGTATCCGTTTGCCAGAGCCAATGGCACTGGAAGCGCCATTGAGCGAAGTGGCGATGCTCGCCAAGCTCAAAGCCATTGCAGGCAAAAACCAAATCAAACGCAGCCTGATTGGACAGGGTTACTACGGCACCCATACGCCACACCCAATCCTGCGCAACGTGCTGGAAAATCCGGGTTGGTACACCGCTTACACCCCATACCAGCCAGAGATCTCCCAAGGCCGTCTTGAATCACTGCTGAACTTCCAGCAAATGGTGATGGATTTGACCGGCATGGAACTGGCGAACGCCTCCCTGCTGGATGAAGCGACTGCTGCGGCAGAAGCGATGACCCTGTGTAAGCGTGGCGGCAAGAGCAAAAGTAACGCCTTTTTCGTTGCCGACGATGTTCACCCGCAAACGCTGGAAGTGATCAAAACCCGCGCCCAATACATGGGCTACGACGTGGTCACCGGTGCGGCAGAAACCCTGCCATCGCAAGATGTGTTCGGTGCACTGCTGCAATACCCTGGCACCACAGGTCAGGTTCGCGATCTGAGCGACATCATTGCCCAAGCGCAAGCCAACAAAACTCTGGTCACTGTTGCCGCTGACCTGCTTTCACTGACTGTGCTGAAAGCGCCGGGTGAAATGGGTGCAGACGTTGTCATCGGTTCTGCACAACGCTTCGGCGTGCCAATGGGCTTTGGTGGCCCACACGCTGCCTTTATGGCGACCCGTGACAAACTGAAACGCACCATGCCTGGCCGCGTTATCGGCGTATCGATTGATGCCAACGGCAACCAGGCACTGCGTATGGCCATGCAGACCCGCGAGCAGCATATCCGCCGTGAAAAAGCGACCTCCAACATCTGTACAGCACAGGCATTGCTGGCAAACATGGCGGCCTTCTACGCGGTTTACCACGGCCCACAAGGTCTGAAGAAAATCGCCCGCCGCGTTCACCACCTGACCGCTATTGCCGCTGCTGCGTTTAACCACGCAGGCATTGCACTGGCCTTCCACGACTTTTTTGACACCATCACCCTCAACACCGGTGATCAGACAGAGGCTCTGTTCAAAAAAGCACAGGATGCAGGCTTCAACCTGCGCAAACTGGATGGTCAACTGGGCATCAGTTTTGATGAAACCACCACGCTCGCAGACGTTAACGAATTGCTGGCAGCACTGACAGATGAAACCGACGTCGCGCAGTTCGCTTCAGCCATTGAAGCCGATGAGTTCGCAGCGATTCCTGAGTCATGCCGCCGCAACAGCGATTACCTGACGCACCCGGTGTTTAACACCCACCACAGCGAAACCCAGCTGATGCGTTACATGAAAAAGCTGGAAAACAAAGACTTCTCGCTGACCCACGGCATGATCCCGCTCGGCAGCTGTACCATGAAGCTGAACGCAGCGGCAGAAATGATCCCGGTGACTTGGCCAGAATTTGGCGCCCTGCACCCATTCGTTCCGGCTGAGCAAGCCGCGGGTTATACCGAACTGGCAGACTCGCTGAGCAAGATGCTGTGTGAAATCACGGGCTACGATGCGTTCTCCCTGCAGCCAAACTCTGGCGCACAGGGCGAATACGCAGGTCTGGTTGCTATTCAGCGCTACCATGAAAGCCGCGGTGAAGCACATCGTAATGTGTGTCTGATCCCAAGCTCTGCGCACGGTACCAACCCGGCATCCGCAGCGATGGTTTCGATGAAAGTGGTAGTTGTCGGCTGTGATGCCAACGGCAACATCGACATCAACGACCTGAAAGCCAAGATCGAAAAACACCGCCACGATCTCTCCTGCATCATGATCACCTACCCTTCTACCCATGGTGTCTACGAGGAAGCCGTGCAGGAAGTGTGCGAACTGATCCACGAAGCAGGCGGTCAGGTGTACCTTGACGGTGCAAACATGAACGCGCAGGTTGGCCTGACAAGCCCGGGCTTTATCGGCTCTGACGTGTCACACCTCAACCTGCACAAAACCTTCTGTATCCCGCACGGTGGCGGCGGCCCAGGTATGGGACCTATCGGTGTGAAATCGCACCTTGCGCCATTCCTGCCAGGTCACGTAGTGAACGGCACAGGCCATGCGGTTTCTGCTGCGCAGCTGGGTAGTGCCTCTATCCTGCCAATCTCATGGGCTTACATCGCCATGATGGGTGAGCCGGGTCTGACGGAAGCAACCAAGGTTGCTATCCTGAGCGCCAACTATGTGATGGAGCGTCTGCGCCCTTACTACCCAGTGCTGTACCGCGGTACACACGGCCGTATTGCGCACGAGTGCATCATCGATATCCGCCCAATCAAGGAAGCGTCGGGCATTTCTGAGGAAGACATTGCGAAGCGTCTGATGGACTTCGGTTTCCACGCGCCAACCATGTCGTTCCCGGTTGCAGGCACCTTGATGATTGAGCCAACGGAAAGTGAAGACAAAGCAGAGCTGGATCGTTTCTGTGATGCGATGATCGCTATCCGTGAAGAAATCGCCAAAGTGCAGGACGGTGAATGGCCTTTGGAGAACAACCCACTGGTTAATGCCCCTCACACCCAGGCTGATTTGATGGCTGCAGAGTGGGATCGCCCATACAGCCGCGAAACCGCATGCTTCCCAAGTGCTCAGGCGAAAGCCGCTAAATACTGGCCGACCGTTAACCGCGTCGATAACGTATACGGCGACCGCAACCTGATCTGCTCTTGCCCAAGCATTGAAAGCTATATGGAAGACTGATTCGAATTGAATCGGTTAGGTATGGTCAAATAACTAAAAAGCGAACCGGTTGGTTCGCTTTTTTGTTTTCAATGTTTCAAAGAAAAATCTCCAATCCATTACCTCTTCCGCGATTCCAACGAATCACTTATTCACCAAATCCAGCCAAATTTACAACATCATTACTTTCATAAAAGTTGTCCACCTCCCCCACTGCAACCTTGTGATTCAGTTAACATTGAGCTTGCAAAACGACATGTATGCTTTGGCCAACTCATTGGTTTCATTATTGAAGAAGTACTATGAATATTGTCGATCGTTTTCTTGCCTATACCCGAATCAACACCACCACCAGCCGTGAAAATGGCGCAGCGGGCATTATGCCTTCCAGCCCGGGGCAGCGTGTGCTGGCGGAACTGCTGAAAAGTGAACTGGAAGCCTTGGGACTTTGTGATATTTTGCTGAATGAGCGCGCGATCCTAACCGCGACCCTGCCTGCCAACACCGATAAGTCTCTGCCTGTGGTGTCGTTTTTTGCCCACCTTGATACCAGTGCCGAGCAAACGGCGGATACCAAGGCGCACATCGTTCATTACACCGGTGGCGACGTCACCCTGAATGCCGACGCCAATATCACCATGCCACTGGCGCAGTTCCCTGAGCTGAATGATTACATTGGGCAAGACTTGATTGTGACCGACGGTACCAGCTTGCTGGGTGCGGACGATAAAGCGGGTATCGCGGCGATCATGCACATGCTGCAGTATTTCAAAGCCAACCCGGAGATTGAGCGCGGCACGGTGAAAGTTGGTTTTGTGCCGGATGAAGAACAAGGTCTGCGCGGTGCCAAGGCATTTGATGTAGAAAGCTTCGGCGCGGATTTCGCTTACACGCTGGATTGCGGCGGTATCGGTGAGTTTGTTTATGAAAACTGGAACGCGGGCGATGTGGTTGTCACCTTTACCGGCCAGTCTGCGCACCCAATGTCAGCCAAGGGCAAGCTGAAAAACTCCCTACTGATGGCGCACAAATTCATCGCTATGTTGCCTCCGGGCGAAGCGCCGGAATACACCGAAGGCCGCGAAGGTTACTACTGGGTGAAAGAGCTTCAGGGCAACAGCGCCAAAACCACGCTGAAAATGGACGTGCGCGATTTCACTAAAGCGGGCTACCAGCACCGTATGAACTTCCTCAAGCAACTAGCAGCATCATGTGAAACGCTTTGGGGTGAAGGCTCGGTGACCATCACCCTGGCCGACCGCTATGAGAACGTGAAAAACAGCCTTGAAGGTGATGCCAGCTTCCCGATTGATATCGCCAAAGCAGCTTACGCGCGTTGTGGTATTGAAGTGAAAGCCATGCCGATGCGCGGTGGTTACGATGGTGCAGTGCTGTCGCAAAAAGGGCTACCTTGCCCGAACCTGTTTACCGGCGCGCACAACTTCCACTCTATCTATGAATTTCTGCCGGTGAAATCCCTGCATGCCGCCGCGGATGTGTTGGTGGAAATCGTGAAAATCACCGCAGAGCGCTAATAATATTTTAAGAAGCACCAAAGCCATGCCAACGCATGGCTTTTTGTTTTTCCTGCAATTACCAGAAACATGACAATTGTCCTCACTCCTGTCCTGCTACATTTTTTTTGCTGAATGCAGGGCGGCGCATTCGCTCCGACTCCGTTCCGTCTTGCATTGGGCTTATCGCTCAATAGTTAAGGAGAAGAGCAAATGACAAAGCTTGTTGATATTGAAGGCATTGGTGGAACATACGCCGAGAAACTGGAAGCCATCGGCATAAACACCATCGAGCAACTGCTGGAAAAAGGTGCTCAGCCTTCAGGCCGGAAAGCCATTGCGGAAGAGAGCGGCATCAGCGGAAAACTGGTACTGAAGTGGCTGAATCGCGCAGATTTGGCTCGCATTAAAGGCATCAGCACCCAATACGCCGATCTGCTTGAATGCGCAGGCGTGGATACCGTTCCAGAACTCGCACAGCGTAATGCTGCGAACCTGGCTGCCAAAATGGCCGAGGTCAACGAAGAGAAAAACCTGGTTCGCCAACTTCCCGGCGAAAGCAAAGTGGAAGACTGGGTTGCACAGGCTAAAGAGCTGCCACGCGCTATCCACTACTGATAGACAAAGATACACGTCCACACGTTGGCTCTTCGGAGCCATCGTTTTGTTACCATCCCGTTACATTAATCGTCTATTTTCCGCCCAAATCCTGCCAATTTGTTTGAGCCGTTTCTCAACTCTGCCCCCTCAAAATAGGAATGTCAGGCTGGCTGTGTAGGCTTAACCGTGAGCGCTCCCCATCATTTAGGCAGCAAAACAGCCGAGGAAGGACTTATGGCCGATCGCGAGAACAAACTCTTTTGTGATGAATGCGGCGAGATTACGCCACACACCCTTATCGAACTGAAACCTCAACAGGCGGCAGTAGACGCCACCCTTTTCCAGCGCGCCACCATCGTACTTTCCAACTCTCTGGATATGATGCTAGGCAGCAGCTACCAACAATGTTGCCGCTGCGGTGCAACCTTTGGTCACAGCGATATCTCCTGCACGTTTTAGTTTCGAATCACCAACAGACAGATTAGATAACAAAACGGCCCATCTCGGGCCGTTTTCGGTTTTATATTGCGGATATTGTTTCAGGCGCTGTTTCAGGTAGAAGCGCTTTATCCGTGAACTGGCACTCCGGCAATATAGGGGTGCAAGAACATGACCGCCACATAAGCGACGAATCCAATCACGACAACCTTCACTTCGGCGCCCCAACCCGGCACGGGTGGTTTTACCCATTCACCGTCGCGTTTGTTGATAAAGACGATTTCCAGAATCGCCCACACGCCCAAAGTACCAAACAGCATAACGGCGCGGGTGTCACCATTTAACACCAAATGGGCAATTGCCCATAAAATCACACTGGTAAGCTGCGGGTTGCGGACATATTGCTTTAGTCTTGTCGGTAGTTTGGCTGCAACGAAAAAGATAAACGCAACCAAGACCAGCAGCATTGCCAATGGGCGGGTAAACGCAGGCAATACATAAAGAAATTCCGGTATCGAGCTTCGCCAGCCCATCACAATCATCACCAGCGACAGCACAATCAGCACTGAAAACGCAGCGCGATAACCGTTGTTACCCATTTGGGCGATCAGGGACTGTTTGATCCCCACGCCCAACGTCGGGATAAAGTGCACCAAACACCACATAGCCAAACCCAGAAATAACCAATCCATGCTTACGCTCCGTTATTAAACCCTTACCGCCCGGTCACAGTGACGGGGGTGTATTTTCACTCTATTACGCCATTCGATAACACGTTGTTTTTATGTTGAGAAGGAAGTGGTTCCCTGAATCATAATCTAGCCAAATGTCATAGATGTGCTCAGCTAAACTCGCTAATTGAGAGACCTACTGAGGAAATTTGCACGTGAACGAGATCCGAAAGCAAAGAATTCATGACCTGCTCAAAAAAGGCATCGAACACGGCGATGCCAGCGCTGTGACTGTCGTGGATGAAAAACAGTACAAGCAACACAACCCGATGACAAAAGAGGGAGATATCGGGCTTGCCGAGCTTTTTGCCCGCTTGGCCAAAACCAATCCCCATGTGGAGATAATCCGCATTTTTTCAGACGGCGACTATGTGTTTGCCCACACTGAGTATGACTTCAGCAGCGTAAAAATCTGCTTCGAGGTATTCCGGTTTGAGGGAGAAAAAACTGTCGAGCACTGGGATAACCTGCAACTCAAACAACCGCCCAATGCATCCGGACACAGCATGGTGGATGGCGCAACAGAGGTCACCGACCTCGAAGCCACCAAGCGAAACAGGGATACGGTTGAGTCCTTCATTCAGGAAGTGCTGATTGCCGGTGATATTCCCGCCCTGCCAGGCTACTTCGATAAAGACCACTACACGGAACACAGCCCAGAGCAGGATGACGATATCAACAACCTGATCAAGGCGCTGTCTGCCAAAATGTCCGATGGCAAGCCATGCATTCACTATCAGGCTTTTCACCGCACCCTGGCCGAAGGCAATTTTGTCCTCGCCGTTTGTGAAGGCTACCGCAATGGCACCCATTCAGCCTTTTATGATCTGTTCCGGTTGGAAAACGGCAAGATTGTCGAGCATTGGGACACGGTGGAAGCCATTCCGCCAAGGGAAATCTGGAATAACCAAAACGGGAAGTTCTGACCAGACCACAAATGCAGAAACATTCAAACCCAATTGATGAAGCCAAATCTTCCGTCACAACCGGGATGACTCAGTTTTCAATTTTCTCTTTGGGAAATGGGTCAATACGACAATCTATTGAGTTTTAATGAATTGAAAACTGTGAACCATACTAAAAGAAATCAAGGCACACCGACCTATACTCGATAAATAACAAACCGTTAAGTGTGCCTATGACCAAATCCCTACTTGCCCTCGCCTGCCTGCTGCCTTCCACTGCGTTTGCCCAAAGCAGCCTTTCGCTGGATTACCTCACCATGTCTATGGGGTTGTTTGGTGGTTTGGCACTGTTTCTCTACGGCATGGAAAAGATGTCGCACTCGCTGAAGCAAGCTGCGGGAAGCAAGATGAAACAGGTGCTGGCGACGCTGACCAAAAGCCGGATCAGCGGCGTATTCACAGGTGCAGGGCTCACCGCCGTTATCCAGTCTTCCTCGGTGACCACCGTCTTGTTGGTTGGTTTTGTCAGTGCGGGATTGATGTCACTCAACCAGACTGTTGGTGTGATAATGGGTGCCAATATTGGCACCACTGTGACTGCTCAAATTATCGCCTTTAAAGTCACCAAAGCCGCACTGGCCATGATTGCGGTGGGTTTTGTTGTGCAATTGAGCGCAAAAAATGAGCCATTCAAAAATTATGGCAATATCGTTCTCGGGCTCGGGATGCTGTTCCTTGGCATGAACATGATGAGCGAAGCCATGACCCCACTTCGCACCTACCAGCCATTTATTGACCTGATGGCGACCATGGATAACCCACTGTTTGCCATTCTGGTTGCTGCCGCATTTACCGCACTGGTGCAGTCTTCTTCCGCCACGACCGGTATTGTTATCGTGCTTGCAGGTCAAGGCTTTATCTCGCTGGAAACCGGTATCGCGCTGGCAATGGGTGCCAATATCGGTACTTGTGTCACCGCCTTATTGGCGACCATTGGCAAGGATGCAGAATCAAAGCAAACTTCCGGCATCCACCTTCTGTTTAATGTGATTGGTGTGCTCATCTGGCTGCCCTTTATCTCCCTGCTCGCCTATGCCGCAACAGCTATTTCCCCTGCTTCACCGGAGTTGATGGGCATGGAGCGTCTGGCCGTTGAATCCCCACGGCAAATCGCCAACGCCAACACCCTGTTTAACGTGCTCAACACCCTCATCATGTTGCCCTTCAGCGCTTATTTCGTGACCGCTGTGAAAAAGCTGGTGCCACCGGATGTAAAAGACACCAAAGAGCGGGAACTGCAAAAGCTGGAAGTAAAATATATCCGCGATGACTTCCTTTCCACGCCAGATATTGCTCTGGAACAGGCTCAGCTTGAGTTAGCGCGTGTTGGCCGCCGCGTCGTGAATATGGTGAACATGCTGCCGTCTATTGGTGTGGATTTGAAAAACGATAGAGAGAAGCAGGAAGTTCGGGAAACCTTGCGGGAGATTGAAAAGATTGAGGATGAAGTCGATACCCTGCACGCCCAAATCCTGACCTACCTTGGCAAACTGCGCCACAACCCACTCTCAAAAACCCAGAGTAACCAGCAGATCAAACTGGTGAGCATCACCGACCAACTGGAAAGCATTGCGGATTTGGTGGTCAACGGCTTGCTGCCACTCAGCTACAAAACGCTGGAAACCGACTTCCACGCCAGTGAAGAAATGCACAAAACGCTCGATTTAACCCAGGACAGGGTGAGAAAAGCGCTGCTCGACAGCGTTAATGCCATCCGACGTAACGACGACCAGCTGGCAGAAGGCGTTATGCGCGCCAAACGGGAAATCAATGCGCTCTTAGAAGAAGTGTTGAAACATCAGGCCGAGCGTTTGTCTCAAGGTACTCAAACGCGACTGGCGAGCTTCCGCATTCAAATGGAATGGGTGGAAGTGCTGAAACGCATTTACACCCTGAGTAAACGAATCGCACGCCTGCAACTGCGCAAAAGACCCACTTAGCAGGTGTTTAATTCACCATACAAGAAGGAGAAACGTTGACGGATTGACACTTCACGGCAATACTGTATACATAAACAGTGTTTATACAAACAGTGTAGTTAGGAGGGTTGAATTATGAACAACAAAGAATTTAACCAACTGCTGGAGCGCGTGAACCAGAGCCGAAAGGCGGCACTGCAGGATGAAACATTTCTCGCCCGCGCCCAATCCCACGCCGAAGAACTGACACGTCAGGAAAGCATGGACACGCGCCCGGTTAAACGACGGCCGAAGAAAAAAGCCTCTAGTGCACCGAAGCGATTTGCCAATGTGTATGAAGGCTTTGCTGATGGCAGAAGTGAAGGGTTTTGTTATTGAAGCGACAACGGGTTAACCGTTGAATGAATGACAGCTTCCAAGCTGAAGCAAAATAAACTCACGAAGAGCTGGACGGCACCACTGACAATCAATCAGGCGGTTGCAAGCCCAGCTCTTTTTGTTTTTTCTTGGTCAGTCCCGATGCAACAATCTGGTGCGATTCGAAAATTCTGCACAACATCGCCTGCGAACAAACTATTTGAGGTACTTCTGCCAATGCAATTGGTCTTTTAAGAACACGTTGAAATCTTCAAACTCGCATGAGCGGTACAGCTTTTTGGCCACTTCATTGTCGCCTGCCACTTCCAGAGTGATCTTCACATAGTTGTTCTCACGGCAATATTGCTCGATGCCAGTGAGTTGAGCCTTGCCCAGTCCTTTCCCACGGAATTTCCCCGAAACCATAAAATCATGGATATTCATGACATTCTTATTGCTATGGGTCGAGTAAGATTCAAAGCAGACTGCACATCCGGCAGGCTGGCCATCAACGAATGTCATAAAACCGTGAAAGTAAGGCAAGGTGAACAGATGACGGACAACCGACAGATCAAACTCCACCGGCTCATCAGCCATATATTCACTGAATAAAACCCCAAACATGCGCTCATGCTCGGCGTTAGTTTTGTCGATGCGTGTTACTGAGATTTCCATTGTAGTTTCCGTTAATTTGAAAGCTGAGACCACAGCAAAACCGCCTCTTTCCCCGCTTCAACACCCAAATGATACGCAGCTTCCAGCGGCGCTTTTTCGCGGCTGAGGCGTTTGAGTTTGAAGTTTTCCGGTGGGCAGATTTGAATGATTTCGACACCGTCAGGTGGATTGTCGATGAGATCCAGTGTTTGGTTGTAGCGGATATGGCGGGTGAGCATGGGCTCAATCAGGGCGGGATGATCTTTAAGCATGCGGCGGGTTAAACCACCGAACTTGCCTGCCGGTTTACGGTAACTTGCAGGTCGGCTGCGAAGTACCATGATTTTGGTTGCGCCGCGGCGGATCGCTTCAGCGACGGGAATGGCATCAGTCACCCCACCATCAACATAACGCACGCCGTTCAGTTCAACGCCTTGTCGGTACATCACGGGCAAAGCGCTGCTGGCTTTCATGGTTTCCACCAGCATATCGACATCCGGGGTATGGTATTCCGGTTTGCCGTTGTCTTGCCTTGTCACGCCAAGAAAAAATGGCCTAGGATCCGCGCTGAGTACGTTTCTATCAATGCCCAGCTCTTTCAGGGTGATATTCCACATCCAGTCGAGATCCATCAAATCGCCGCCACGCAGGAACTTGCCTGGGCGGAGAAATTCTTTTCTCAGGCTGTAGTCGAGGTAGATTTTCAGGTTCCGACCCGGCATTTTCGCCAGATAAGCAGCAAGATTACTGGCACCGGCGGAAACGCCCCAAAAGCTGTCGAACGGTGAGAAATCCTGTTCAAGGAAATGGTCGAGTACCCCACAAGAAAAAACGCCACGCATGGCGCCACCTTCCACAATCAATGCGCGGGAACCTACCTGTTTCATTGGTCATTCCCTTTACAAGGGATAACAGAACCGCGCTCAACCACCGTAGGTTCAAGCTCTACAACCTGTGAGTCCCGCTCACGATCCGCAATGCGGGCAACCAGCGCGTCAACGGCGGCCTTGCCCAAACGGTATTTCGGCTGGTGAACCGTGGTCAGTGAAGGTGTCATATAGCGGGCGACGTGGATATCATCGTAACCCATTACCGAAAGGTCACTCGGCACAGAAACACCCTGCTCATGGGCGGCATTTATCAGCCCCATCGCCATCATGTCGTTTCCGGCAAACACCGCTGTAGGCAGAGTACCGTGCTGCTTGAATTTGTCGAAGGCCTGATAACCTCCCTCACACTCAAAGTCCCCTTCAATTACCCAATGTGGATGGATTTCGAGATTGGCTTCTTTCATTGCCCGCTTAAAACCCTGATAGCGCATTTGCGCCTGATGCTTATAAAGCGGCCCTGTAATACAACCGATATCACGGTGACCATTAGCAATCAGGTGTTTGGTGGCCAGGTAACCGCCGCGCAGGGAGTTGTCCTGAATTTTGTCGCAGGGATACGAAATCGGGCCCCAGTCCATCAACACCACAGGCACATCGGCTAGGCGTTCCAGGATCGCGCTGTATTCTGATTCCAGGGTTGAACACATCAGGATGAAACCGTCGACGCGCTTTTGCATCAAGGTTTCCACCGAAGCGCGCATGCGTTTCACGTCCCCTTCGGTATTGCAGAGGATCAGGTTATAGCCTTCGTGATAGCAGCAGCGTTCGACCCCTTTTACCACTTCGCCGAAAAACGGGTTGGTGGAGGTGGTCATTAGCATGCCGATGGTGTTGGTGCGGTTGGTCTTGAAGCTACGCGCCAACGCGGAGGGCGCGTAATAATTGAGTTCTTTGGCAGCATTGTTCACGCGCTCTGCAATTTCGTCACTGACAAAGCGCGTTTTGTTTATCACATGGCTGACGGTTGAGGTTGAAACACCGGCTAACTTCGCGATGTCTTTCATTGTCGCCATGCGTTCTCCTTAATCAGGCGTTTTGTTGCAAGAAGGCGTCTACTTCCTCGCGGGTTGGGATAGACGTTTGTGCCCCGAAGCGGGTCACTGAAATCGCTGCCGCGGCGTGAGCGAACTTAATGGCTGATTCTAAAGGCATTGATTCCATTAGACCAGTCACGAATGCGCCATTGAAGGTATCGCCTGCGGCCGTGGTGTCGATCGCTTCCACGCGAAATCCCGGAACGATTTTACCTTCGCCTTGCAGGCTGACATACACGCCTTTTGCACCCAAGGTGACCATCACGGTTTCAATGCCCTTTTCGTGCAGCTTGGCCGCCGCAGCCTTGGCGGTGACTTCATCGTCCACTTTTATACCTGTCAGTACTTCGGCTTCGGTTTCATTCGGAGTAATGATATCCACGCAAGCCAGCAGACTTTCTGGCAGCTCACGGGCAGGTGCCGGGTTCAGGATAACCTTGGTGCCATGCTCTTTCGCCACCTGCGCCGCGCGTTCGATGCCATCCATCGGGGTTTCCAGTTGCATCAGCAGGTATTCGGCCTGGCGGATTCGTTCCAGCTCAGGTTCAACCGCCTGCGCCGTCAGTTTGGCATTGGCTTCGGCGGAAATACAAATGCTGTTCTCGCCGCTGTCTGACACCTGAATCATGGCGATACCGGTCGGGCAGTCAGCCTGCATTTTCACGCCACCGATATTGATGCCATCGCACTTAAAGCTTTCACGGATATTGATACCAAACGGGTCATCACCTACGCAGGCAATAAAGCCGATATCCGCATTCAGACGCGCCGCCGCCACCGCCTGATTCGCCCCTTTTCCGCCTGGAATAACCTGATAATTGCGACCATGCAGGGTTTCACCCGGACGGGGAAAAGAAGGCACCTGCAGCACGTGGTCAGCGTTAACGCTCCCTAAAACCACTAACTTATTCATTGAGCTGTCCTCAACCTCTCAGTGGGAGGTTTTATTGTTGTCAGTAAAACAGATTGATTTGGTGTCTTGTTCAAGACGGCAAAGCAATTCGCTTTAAATTCCCACCCCTTTTCAAGAGAGATAGGGCTTTAAATCCCTCCCCTTTTCAAGAGAGATAGGACTTTAAATTCCCTCCCCTTTTCAAGGGGAGGGTTAGGGTGGGGTTAGCGCTTAAACGCTTACTGAGTCACCACTTTCAGCGGAACCGGAATTGATTTCTCAACCGCTTCGCCTTTCAGCACTTTGTCTGCCATTTCCACGCCCATCGCGCCAATCAGCTCTGGTTGCTGTGCAATGGTCGCCGCCAGTTTGCCACGGTTTACCGCTGCAATACCGTCGTCCGTGCCGTCAAAGCCCACAATCAGCACGTTTTTGCCAGACGCCTGCACCGCGCGCAGTGCACCCAGCGCCATTTCATCGTTTTGTGCAAACACCGCCTGAACATCCGGGTTCGCTGCCAGCATGTTTTCCATCACGTTCAGACCTTTGGTACGGTCGAAATCAGCAGGCTGGCTCGCCAGCAGTTCCATCGAACCGCCATTTACCACGTTCATGAAGCCTTCGCCACGCTCACGGGCTGCTGACGTACCGGCAATACCTTCAAGCTGGATAACCTTGGCCTTCTCGCCCACTTTCTCCATGATGAATTTACCGGCCATTTCACCGCCTGCCACGTTGTCAGACGCAATGTGGCTCACCACTTCACCACGCTGCGCACCGCGGTCCAGCGTCAGTACTGGGATCTCGCTGCGGTTGGCAATGCGGATAGCATTAGAAACCGCTGCAGAATCCGTTGGGTTGATCAGAATCGCCTTCACGCCGCGAACGGTCAAATCTTCCACGTTGGAAAGCTCTTTGCTCGGGTCGTTTTGCGAATCCAGCACAATCAGGTCGTAACCCAGTTCCTTGGCTTTGTTTTCCGCGCCTTCTTTCATGGTAACGAAGAATGGGTTATTCAGGGTTGATACCACAATCGCCATGGTGTCCTGCGCCTGTGCAGCCACAGAAACGGTTGAAGAAAGCAGTGCCGCTGAGATAAGCATGGAAAGTTTTTTCATTGTCTACATCCTTTTGTTTTATGGTGCGCTGCTGTCGTTGCAGCCGCGCGTTCTACACGTTTACTGATTGTTGTTTCGTAGGGTTACTTGTTTTTGTTGTCGACCATGACCGCCAGCAGAATCACCACTGCTTTGGCAATCATCTGGTAGTAGGAAGAAACGTCGAGCAGGTTCAGGGCGTTATTGAGGAAGCCGATGATCAGCGCACCAATAAGGGTGCCCATAATGCGGCCTTTACCGCCCATCAGGCTGGTACCACCCAGAACCACGGCTGCAATCGCATCCAGCTCGTAGCCCATACCTGCGGTTGGTTGTGCTGAGGACAGGCGTGAGGTCACGATAATGCCCGCCAGTGCTGCCAGCAGACCACAAATCGCATAGGCACCAATTTTGACTTTATCGACGTCGATACCGGACAGACGGGTCGCCGATTCATTACCGCCCAGCGCATAGATGTAGCGGCCGAAACGGGTGTGGTTCAGCAGATACCAGACCGCGGCGAATACCACCACCATGATCCAGACAGGCACCGGAATGCCCAGCGCGTAGCCGGTACCAAACCAGGCAAACGCATCCGCCGTGTCAGTAAAACCGGTCGAGATTGGGCGGCCTTCGGTGTACACCATGGTCACGCCGCGCAGCAGAGTCATGGTGACCAAGGTGGCGATAAATGCCTGTACCTTGCCTTTGGCGATAATGATGCCGGAAATCGCACCCAGCACAGCACCGGCAAACAAAGCGGTTGGCACGGCCACCAGCACAGGCAACTCCATCCCAATCAGGGTTGCAGCAAATGCGCCACAAAGTGCGAGCACAGAGCCAACGCTGAGATCAATACCGGCAGTCAGGATAACCAAGGTCATACCCACCGCGATAATGGCGTTGACCGAGGTCTGGCGCAGGATGTTTAAGATGTTGTCGACGGTGAAAAAGTTCGGGTTCAGGAATGACACCACGACAATCAGGAACAAAAGCGCAATCAGGGATTTTTGTTCAATCAACCACGCTTTGCTGAACAGCTTTTTGCTGTCAGTGCTGGTTTGGGTTACGGCGTTGGTACTCATGCTGCATCCTTCTTAACGTATTTACCTACAGCGCAGGCCAGTAGTGTTTCTTGATCGGCGTCTTTGGCATCAAACTCGCCGGTTATGCGGCCTTCATGCATCACCATGATGCGGTCGCTCATGCCCAGCACTTCCGGCATATCGGAAGAAACCAGAATGATGCTCATGCCTTCGGCTTTGAATCGGTTGATAAGCTGATAAATCTCTTTCTTCGCCCCCACATCGACGCCGCGGGTTGGCTCGTCGAGGATCAACACACGCGGCTTGGTCATCAGCCCTTTGGCAATCGCCACTTTTTGCTGGTTACCGCCGGAAAGGTTGCCGATAAGCTGCTCACGGGTCGGGGTTTTGATGTTGAAGAGTTTGATAAAGTCATCCACTGCCATCACTTCGTCGCCGTGACGGATTTGCACACCGTTGGAGAGCTTATCCAGCGAGCAGATAGACATGTTTTCTTTCACCGAAAGACCAAGGATCAGACCATCGCCTTTGCGGTCTTCCGAGATATAGGCAATGCCATTGCTCAGGCCATCGCGCGGGCTGATGGGGTTGACGGTTTTGCCGTTCAGCACCACATCGCCACCGTCGCGTGGCAGCGCACCGTAAATCACCTTCATCAGTTCTGTACGCCCCGCGCCCATCAGGCCAGAAACGCCCAGGATTTCGCCGCGCTTGAGGGTGAAGCTCACATCTTTCACGCCAGCGCCGGAGACTTTTTTCACTTCCAGGCAGGTGTCGCCGTGGGTGACCGCAATGCGCGGATACTGCTCTTCCAGCTTGCGCCCCACCATCATTTCGATAAGACGGTCTTCATCGATGTCTTTCACCTGACATTCGCCGATAAACTTGCCGTCGCGCAGCACGGTAATGTCGTCACAAATGGTGAAGATCTCTTTCAGGCGGTGGGAGATATAAACAATGCCGCAGCCTTCATCGCGCAGCTCGTTAATCACCTTGAACAGGGATTCAGTTTCGGTATCTGTCAGGGCATCGGTCGGTTCATCCATGATGATGACCTTGGATTCAAACGACAGCGCTTTGGCGATTTCCACCATCTGCTGCTCGCCAAGGCTCAACGCACCCAGCAGGGTTTTAGCGCTGTGTTTCACATTCAGGCGCGCCAGTAATTTGTCCGCCTCAGCGTACATTTTGTCCCACTGCACGCGACCAAACGGCGTTGTGAACTCGCGGCCAAGGAAGATGTTTTCTGCAATGGTCAGATCCGGGATCAGGTTCAGTTCCTGGTGGATAATGCTGATACCCGCCTGCTGTGAATCCCGTGGTCCTTTGAATGCCGCCGGTTTGCCTTCGTAACGGATCGCGCCGCCATCCAGTGAATAAATGCCGGTCAGCACTTTCATCAACGTCGATTTACCCGCGCCGTTTTCGCCCATCAGCGCCATTACGCGCCCTGGGTAAACGTTCAGGCTCGCTTTATCCAGCGCCTTCACGCCGGGAAAAGCTTTCTCAATCTCGCTGAGTTGCAATATTGCCTGAGTCATAGGAATGTCCTCGTCTCACTCAAATCCAAAGCGCTTAGAAAACGACGCCAGCCTGAAAAATCACATTTGCGTATGGCGTGCATTCACCGGTGCGGATCACCGCATGGCTGTCGTGGGTGCGCAGTTTGAAGGCTTCGTGGGAAACGTATTGGATAGCGATATTTTTCCCGCTGCGCGCTTCTTCGTGGCGGATTTCCTGGATCAGCGCTTCGTGGCACTCTGGGCTCACGGTGGCGAACTCTTCCGCCAGAATCACGCCTTCGATTTGTGATTCGCTCAGCACTACACGCACCGTTTCAATAAAGCCCGGCACGCCATGGGTCAGCGCCAGATCAATGCGAGCAACATGCTGGGGAATGGGCAAACCGGCATCACAAATGGTGTATTCGTCGGTGTGGCCAAGCGTGGAAACTAAATGGGCAATATCAGAATTCAGTAAGGTGCTTTTTTTCATTTGTTAACCTTCTACAGCGGCTAATTGTCGATGAGTCTCCGGTTCGTTTTGATTTTCCGTGCCGGAATCCGATCTCATCGAAACGTTTCGCTGACAATAATCGAAACGTTTCGATAGATCTTTATGAGGAGTTTGCATGCGTGATTTTGATCCCTGATTTGGTTGCAGATTGACAGGAAAATTTGAGCTGACTCACTTTCAGAAGATCACCGTGTCCAGTCAATCGAACTGAAAAGTACCTTTTTCCGCGCACTTCATCGTCAACAGTGGTAGTCTTGCCTGCATCTTGAACGACTTTGCGACTACCGCAATTTGCGCAATCACCCACATGCAAAACGTAAACGAACTCGACGCCGTTTCTGGCGAATATGCACTGACTGATGAATGGGCACTGACCCTGCCCGAGCCTTTTGAAAGCCGGATGGAAGATGGCGATCTGGTGTTGTGGCGACCGGGGATGACGATCTGGTGTTTTATCTGGGGAATCGACGCGATTGAATCACGTGAAGACGCGTTGGAATGGGTGCGGGAAGATCAGGCCAGCGAAGCTTTCGATACCTTTGAAAGCGATGAAAATGGCGTCCTCCGTTACCGCTACCGTCTGTTTGAAGAAACCAACGATTTCAAAGTGGCCTCTATGTATGGCTTCGCTTTTTCCCATACCAGCTATATTCAGTTGGGCATTTATCTGGATGACGAAGCCGATTACGCTGAAGCGGTCGCGCTGTTCGACAGCCTCGCCTATACCAACCGGGCGACTTTTCACTGAGTAAGGAAACCCTATGACAGGTGCAGCACAGGGAAACGTGCGAAACGTATTGAGACTGGAAGGCCTTGGATTATTTCTGGCTGCCCTTGCGCTTTACCACCAGCAAGGGTTCGCCTGGTCGATGTTTTTTACCTGGATCCTGCTGCCTGATATCGCACTGCTGGCGTTTTTGGCCAGCCCTCGCATTGGTGCGATAGCCTACAATATCACCCACTCCTCGATCGGCCCTTTCCTGCTCATCGTCCTGGCTGCGTTTATGCCGTTTCCGGCGGCATTGCCAATTTGTCTTATCTGGTTTGCCCATATCGGATTCGACCGGGCGCTCGGCTACGGGCTCAAATACCAGCAGGGTTTTTCATTTACTCACCTTGGCCGGATAGGAAAACAAAAGTAGATAAAAAGACGGTTTTCAACAGAAACCGAATACATGCATTCAGAAAAACAACACAAATCCTTAACACATCTCACTTCTTGAACGCGATAAGCCCCCTGCCACACATAGGATAAACATTGAGGTAGGAAGGCTTAGCCCTAAAAAGCCACGCGCAGCATAACGTTTCCCGCCAACGCACACTGCGATTAATGGCGGCGCCGGATACGATCACCCGCCGAAACAGCTACCCACTCGTCAATATTGCTGGCAGGGACGCGATACCACCACGCCTCACTTCTGTGTCGTTGCGACCCGGTCTTGGCGTCGCACGTCATCTTTTTCAGTCAAAATGTCAACAACTGGAGGTAGCATGAAGACTGATATTCCAGAAGGTGCCCGCGCGCCAAAATTATGGGAAGCCGTTTTGTCCCTACTTTCACTGGTTGTCGGGATCAGTGTTTCCATTGTGCTTTATGGTTTAGACCCGCAAGTACCCATGTTGCTGGGTGTTATTGTCGCCAGCCTTATTGCACTCAAATGCGGTTTTTCGTGGAAAGATATTCAGGGCGGTATGGTGAATGGTATTTATAACGCCTTGCCCGCGATGATTATCCTGATGATTGTGGGTGCATTGATTGGTGTCTGGATCCTCGCCGGAGTGGTGCCTACCCTGATTTACTACGGCCTGAAAATCCTCGCACCGGAGATCTTCCTTCCTGCGTGTGTGATTATCTGCGCCGTGACTTCACTGGCTACCGGCACCAGTTGGGGGACAACCGGTACCATCGGCGTGGCGTTAATGGGGGTCGGTGGCGGCTTGGGCTTTCCTCTTCCGCTGGTTGCCGGTGCGGTGCTTTCTGGCGCCTACTTCGGCGATAAGATGTCTCCCCTTTCCGATACCACCAACCTTGCGCCAGCCATGGCGGGCACTGATCTGTTCACCCACATTAAACACATGTCCTACACCACAGGCGTCAGCATCACACTCACCCTTATCATTGAAGCCGTGATTGGGATGAAGTACAGCTCTGGTGGCGGCAACATAGAACGTATCAACACCATTCTGACCACGCTGGATAACGCCTTTTTTATCAACCCCGTTTTATTCCTGCCGTTGTTATTGGTGTTGTTTGTTAGCTACAAAAAAATGCCTGCCATTCCCGGCATCGCACTGGGTGTCATTGCCGGTGCGGTCTGTGCTGCAGGGCTACAGGGCGCAGACTACAACGCCATTGCCAGTGTCGCTTTTGGCGGTTATACCTCTGAAACCGGAATTGAAGATGTGGACTCACTGCTAAGCCGCGGCGGGTTGGATTCGATGATGTACACCATCAGTTTGATCATCGTGGCGATGATGTTCGGTGGGGTGATGGAGCGTACCAACCAGCTTCGGGTGATTGCCGATAAAATTCTCTCGGCAGCGAAATCGACGGGCTCGCTGATAGTTTCGACCGTGCTGACTGCCATTGGCGCCAATCTGATCCTGTGTGACCAGTACATGGCGATTGTAATGAGTGCGCGAAGCTACGCCGAAGCGTATCGAGAGCGGGGATTGGCGCCGGAAAATCTCTCACGCGCCGTGGAAGATTCCGCTACCGTGACCGCCAACCTTGTGCCGTGGAACTCCGGCGGTGCGTATCAGGCGGCGACCCTTGGCGTTGCCACCCTCGCCTATCTGCCTTTTAATTTCTTCTGTTGGATTTCGCCATTGGTGACCATTTTGTTTGGCGTGATGGGCTGGACGATTTGGAAAACCGGCGATGACGAGCCGCGGGAAGCGAGTATTGAGCGCGACCTCTGACAGCGACTGATCTCCATCCCGCAAATCTCACCACTCCACGCTAGCTCATTGGAAATGGCCCCTTGCGGGCCATTTTCTGGACGTTCGTTCTGCAACAAATCCAAGTATTTCCCAGACTGATTGTTCGCCTCCCTTACAAAAGCCAGAGCGCCACATTTCACACAAACATAAAACATTGCGTTAACAAATGAAGAATATGTGATCTAGATCTAGGAATTAGTTCCGCGTTACCGGTAACAATATTGCAACGTTACCGGTAACAAGTGTGCCGAGCGATTAAACGAGAAACATCAGTAAAGCGATAAAGCAATAACGTGGAACCTATAAGGATACCTCTAAAATGAAGATGTTAAAAAAAGCCATGCTGGCTGCCACTGTAACAGGACTGCTTTCTACCTCTGCACTTGCTGCCGATTTCACGCTGAAAATTCAATCGTCTGACCCATCGGGCGACCTTAATTACCAACTGCAGGAAGACTGGGCTGAACGTGTTGAAAAAATGTCTAACGGCCGCATCGAAATCGATCTGCTGCCGGTTGGCTCTGTGGTTAAGCATACTGAAACCTTGGATGCGATCAAATTGGGCGTGATTGACGGTCATGTCACCGCCACGGGTTATTTCTCTGGCAAAGATCCTGCGTTTGGCCTGATTGGCAACATGGTGGGTGCCTGGTCTGATACCACTCAACTGCTGCAATACATGAACTACGGCGGCGGCAATGAACTGATGACCGAGCTTTACGCACCATACGGTGTGCATTTCATTGGTGCATCGACCACTGGCGTTGAGTCATTCGTTTCAAAAAAACCATTGAATGGTGTTGATGATCTAAAAGGTCTGAAGCTGCGTGCCCCGGAAGGCTTGGTTCAGCAAGTGTTCGCGGCGGCAGGTGCCACCCCGGTTAACCTGCCGGGCTCAGAAGTGTTTACCGGCCTGAGCAAAGGCGTTATCGATGCCGCTGACTACACGGTGTTTTCCACCAACCAAAAAGCGGGCATGAACGACATCGCCACCCATCCGGTGCAACCTGGTTTCCACTCACTGCCGCTGATTGACATCTCCATCTCTCAGAAAAAATGGGATGCCATGCCCGCTGATCTACAGGAGATCCTGAAAACTTCCGTCCGTGATTTCTCTTATGACATCACCACCCAGCTTAAAATCGCAGACCAAGCCGCTGTTGCTGAAGCGCAAGCGAACCCTGAGATCACCATTCACGACTGGTCTAGCGACGAGCGTAAGAAATTCCGCGAGATTGCCAAAACACAATGGCAGGTATTTGCTGAGCGCTCGCCAAATGCGCAGAAAGTGTACGACTCCGTGACGACCTTCCTGACCAGCAACGGCTTGCTTTAATCCTCTCTTTCGTTTCCGGGGAGGGTAATAGCCCTCCCCAACCAGGACGAACTACTATGCAAATTAATCCGTCTCCGACACCCCACAACAGTGACGATACGCCGCGCAATTGGCTTGATGTGGCGATCGTCCGCCTGGGTAACGTCTTGAGCTTGATGTTTATCGCTACCGCCTTGATCTCTTTTTACGAAGTCGTGATGCGCTACGCGTTTAATGCCCCTACCATCTGGGTGCATGAAACCGCCTCCTTCATCGGCGGCGCCCTGTTTATCTTCGGTGGCCTCTACGCCTTTGCCACCAATAAGCATGTCCGCGTAGTGTTGCTTTATGATGCGGTGTCACCCAAAAGCCGTTTATACCTCAATCTGGTACACCACTTTTTTGGCCTCGCCTTTTCGGGCATGTTGGCATACGCCGCTTACTTCACCATGGAAGAGTCTTGGTTTGCCCCCTGGGGCGATTTACGCCTTGAAACCTCCGGTTCCGTGCTCAACGCCCCTTATCCCGCCTTGCTGAAAGGCATGATTTTCGTCGCACTGTGCATTCTGGTGCTGCAGATGATCCTGCACCTCATTGAAGACATCAGCCGTTTAAGGAAGTCGCAAGATGTTTGAATTATCCTCCATAGGATTAGGCTGGGGCAGCATCCTGATGCTGGCCATGATGATCGGCCTGCTGCTGACGGGCATGCAACTGGCATTTGTCACCGGCTTCGTTGCCCTGTTTTTCACGCTCGGCTGGTTTGGCCCCAACGCCTTACCGCTGATTGCAAGCCGCACCTTCAGTTTCGTTTCCGGTTACGTGTTTCTGGCCGTGCCCATGTTCGTGCTGATGGCTTCTATCCTCGACCGCTCCGGCATTGCCAAAGATCTGTTTAACGCTATGCGTGTGATAGGTAAACGGGTTCGTGGCGGTGTGGCCGTGCAAACCCTGCTTGTCGCTGTGGTTCTGGCTTCCATGAGCGGCGTCATTGGCGGAGAAACCGTGTTGCTCGGTATTCTGGCATTGCCGCAAATGCTACGCCTTGGCTACAACCGAAAACTGGCAATTGGTACCACCTGTGCCGGCGGCGCCCTTGGCACCATGCTGCCACCGAGTATCGTCCTGATTATTTACGGTATGACCGCCAGCGTATCGATTGGCGATCTGTTTAAAGCCTCCTTTGTACCTGCGCTGATCCTGGCCGGTTGCTACATGGGTTACGTGCTAATTCGCTGCTACCTCGACCCTTCACTAGCGCCGGACATTTCCGATGAAGAGGCCGAGGGCGAAGCTCACGTCAGCTACATGAAAGCCCTGTTCTTCCCGCTGCTGTCTGTTGCTGTGGTGCTGGGCAGTATCTACAGCGGTATCGCGTCGGTGACCGAAGCGTCTGCGCTCGGCGTTGTCGGCATTATCATCAGCGCCGCCATCCGCGGCGAGCTGACCTTTAACATGCTTAAAGAGAGTGCCATTGCCACCATGCGCACCTGCGGCATGATCATCTGGATCGGTATCGGCGCCAGCGCGTTGGTCGGCATCTATAACCTGATGGGCGGAATTGATTTTGTCGGCGATGTCATCTTCTCACTCAGTGGCGGCGGCGCTTTGTCCACTCTGCTGATCATGATGCTAATTTTGCTGGTGCTGGGTATGTTCCTCGACTGGGTAGGCGTTGCACTTCTCACCATGCCCATTTTCGTCCCAATGATCACCGAGCTTGGCTATGACCCTATCTGGTTTGGTGTGGTGTTCTGCCTCAACATGCAGGTTTCTTTCCTGTCACCACCCTTTGGCCCTGCGGCGTTTTACCTCAAATCTGTGGCACCCAAAGACATCAGTCTGGGCGAAATATTCAGCTCGCTGCTGCCATTTATCGCACTGCAGATTTTTGTATTGGGTCTGACCATTGTCTTCCCACAACTGGCGATGTGGTGGAAATAGCACTCTGACAATAAGGCGCAGCCTGCCTGCGCCCCTTCCCGATACAGGGAGTTGAAAGGAAAACAACACAATGAAAACGAATAAGATTCTAGTGATGGGCGTTTCAGGCTCAGGGAAAAGCCTGATTGGTCATCGGGTTGCCACAGCACTTGGCATGCCATTTTTTGATGGCGATGATTATCACCCTGAGCAGAACGTCAAGAAAATGCGTCAAGGCATTCCACTGACCGACCAAGACCGTCAAGGCTGGCTGCAAACCTTAAATGGGCTTTTCCGGCAGCATACCGATCTGGTCGTCGCCTGCTCGGCGCTAAAACCTGAATACCGCGACATCTTACGCAGCAATAACGACGGGATAACCATCATTTACCTCAAAGGGGATTTTGACACCATTTGGTCGCGGCATAAAAAACGCACCAACCACTATTTCAGCGGCGAAAAAATGCTGATCAGCCAGTTTGACACCTTGGTTGAGCCAACCCCAGAAGAAGCGATTTACATCGATATCGCAAAAGAGGCTGACGATGTGGTAGCGCAAATCCTCAGCGCCCTGCAAGGAGCCAATGATGACCAAAAGTGATATCGCATTGGTCGGTCTTGGCGTGATGGGAAAAAGTCTGGCGCTCAATCTGCTCGATCATGGCTTTGCTGTTTCAGGCTACGATCTTAACCCTGTCAACCGCGGGCGTGCAGCCAATGAAGGCGCCCTGATTGATCGCGGTGTCTATTTTGACGCTGAGGATTTGCAAGCATTGCTGGGGTCATTAAGCACACCGCGAATTCTGGTGTTGTCTGTTCCGGCTGGTGATGCAGTCGATATCGCCATCCAGTCGTTACTTGACGCCGGTCTTGAACCTGACGACATCGTGGTGGATACCGGCAACAGTTTGTGGACTGACAGCGAGCGCCGCGAACAGCAGTATCATGGACGTCTGCGTTTTTTCAGCACGGCGGTATCCGGTGGTGAAGAGGGCGCCCGTCATGGCCCGGCATTGATGGCGAGCGGGGATAAATCCGCATGGAGCGCGATTAAGCCCATGTGGGAAGCTATCGCGGCCAAGGTCGACCCCAATGGCCAGCCCGTCGCTCCGTTCCACGCCGGTGAACCTTGCGCCGCCTATCTTGGTCAGGCAGGTGCCGGCCATTATGTGAAGATGGTGCACAACGGCATTGAATACGCAGATATGCAGCTGATTTGCGAAGCGTATCAGCTGATGACCGACCTTCTTGGTATGACCCCGGATGAAATCGGGAAGGTGTTTGAACGCTGGAATCAGGGCGCACTCAACAGTTACCTGATGGAGATCAGCGCCGATATTCTGAAAACCGCCGATCCCGTCACCGGTCAGCCTTTCGTTCAGGTTGTGCTCGATAAAGCTGGACAAAAGGGCACCGGGCTTTGGACAGCGGTAAATAGTTTGCAGGAAGGCGAACCCGCGCCTACCATTACCCAGGCGGTGTTTGCCCGCGCCCAAAGTGCGCAAAAAGGGCAGCGTGTAGAAGCGAGCCGAACGATCAAATTGCCTACAGTGGCTATCGAGATACGCGACAACAACGCCATACTGAATGGGATTGAAGAGGCGCTGGTGTGCGCAAAAATCGCGGTTTACGCGCAGGGGTTTGCCCTGATGAAGGCAAAATCCGACCATCAGGGCTGGCAACTGGATTTGGCGAAAGTTGCCCGTATCTGGCGGGCAGGTTGCATTATCCGCGCGGGCATTTTGCACCAAATCGCCCAGGCGTTTGACGCAACGCCAAACCTTCGCCATTTACTTTTCGCAGAGCCGCTTGCCGACATACTGGCGCAAAAAAGTGTCGGCTGGCGCCAGACAGTCGCCAACGGTGCGCTGGCGGGTGTTCCCCTTCCCGGCATCAGTTCGGCACTGAGCTATGTCGATGCGTTGTGCACTGAAACCTCGCCGGCCAATTTACTGCAAGCACAGCGGGACTATTTTGGCTCCCACACCTATGCACGGGTTGATTGCGATGAAAACCGCACCTTCCATCTGACATGGCATGATCCGGTGCAGCGTGAAACCCCGATGTAAATGATAAAGGCGTCTACCTAGTGGGACGCCAACACTCCCCCGGTATCCCAGCGTGACGCGAGGGTGTAACATAAACTCGCACAAGGAATGGTGTTAACAAGATCAGAATGCTGGAATGACGAATAAAAAGAAAAGACCCACACTTCAGGATGTCGCCGACCGCGTTGGTGTCACCAAAATGACCGTTAGCCGCTTTCTGCGTGACCCTTCGCAGGTCTCAGGCGCGCTGCAGCAGAAAATTGCCGACGCCCTGGAAGAACTGGGCTATATCCCCAACCGCGCACCGGACATTCTCTCCAACGCCAAAAGCAACGCCATTGGCGTTTTGGTGCCTTCGTTGACCAACCAGGTCTTTGCGGAAGTTATCCGCGGTATCGAATCCGTCACCACGCCTGCAGGCTACCAGACAATGATCGCGCACTATGGCTACAGTGCAGAACTGGAAGAACAAAGCATCGCATCGCTGCTGTCCTACAACGTCGATGCCATCATTCTGTCCCAGACCACCCACACCGATAAATCGCGCAAGATGCTGGAAACCGCCTCGATCCCTGTCATCGAGATCATGGACTCCGTCTCCCCTTGCGTGGAACAGTCAGTCGGATTTGACAACACAGCCGCTGCCGATGCGATGACCACTGTTATGCTCGAGAGCGGCTGCCAGCACATCGCCTATTTTGCTGCCCGGATGGATGAGCGAACGCTCCTGAAAATGGCCGGTTACAAACAAGCGTTGCAACGCCACGGCCAAACCCCGATCACCCTCCAGACCGAAGAAGCCTCCTCATTTACTTTGGGGGCAACACTGTTAAGCAAGCTGCTTTCAGAGTATCCCGACGCTGATGGCGTGTTCTGCACCAACGATGACTTGGCCATTGGCGCGCTCTACGAGTGCCAACGCCGAGGGATCCGAGTACCTGAGGATATCGCTATTGCCGGATTTCATGGGCTGGATATCAGCCGGGCCATGGTACCCAAGCTGGCCACTGTGGTTACCCCACGTGAGGAGATCGGCAAGGCAGCCGCCGAGCAACTGCTGAAACGGCTCAAAGGAGAACCAAACTGGGAACAGACCATCGACTTGGGTTACCGGATTGAAAAAGGTGAGAGCCTTTAAAACGTTTCACCGTTTCCTCTGAATTAAGAAGTCCTTGCGAAGGCTCTGTGAGAATTTCGCGAGATTTGTCAGTTAATTTTTCTCTATTGCAGCTCCTCATGGGTTGGAGCACTAGGAAACGCAATTAGGGAGAAAAACATGACGGCACTCATCAGTACAGATGGTTATGCTGCACCATTGCTGGCTAGCAAAAACAATCTCGTTATCAAAGCAGAGCGACTGGGTTTTCTCAGTACCCGCGACAAACTAAAGTTTATGGCTTTTGGCACTGGCCCCAGTGAGGCGCCGGACTTTCGTACACTCCATCAGGCCTTCGAACATTATGCGCGTGTTACCCCAAACGCCACTGCCCTTGTTCATGGCCGCCATTCTCTCTCCTACCAGGAACTCAACGACAATGCCGAGCGGTTGGCCACCTGGTTGCAACAAAACGATGTCCGCGAAGGCGATGCGGTCGGGCTGTTTCTGACCCGTTCAATCCCCATGGTTGTCGGTATGCTGGCGTGCCTGAAAATTGGAGCCAGCTACATTCCGCAGCATGCCGGTGTCGCACCTGCACACCAACTTGAGCACATTGTCGATGTCGCTCATGTCAGGGTCGTCCTCACTCTGTCAGAGCATGAAGACAGTCTGCCCGGTTTCGACAAGGTGGACGTTATCGCCCTCGATACCTTGATGAAAAGCGCTACGTTCAAACAAACCCCAATAGGCGGTAAACGGAGTCACAAGCCGGATAACCGCTGTTTCGTCCTGTTTACTTCCGGCACCACTGGCAACCCCAATGGCGTTCAGGTCACTCACAAAAATGTCTGCAATATTGTGATGACCCGCCCCGGTAACCTTGGTGTTAAACCGGGCATGCGGGTCGGGCAACTGCTCAGTATTGCCTTTGATATGTCTGCCTGGGAAATCTACGTGGCGCTTTGCCACGGGGCGACTCTGGTGATCCGCGAGAAGGTCATCGAGCACACCGCGTGTAATGTGGATGTGATCATCGCGACTCCTTCGATTCTGGGGCAAATCCCCCCCGAACAGTGCCGGGAGGTAAAAACCGTTGCAGTGGCCGGTGAGCCATGCCCACTGCCACTGGCGGAAACCTGGGGCGAGTTCTGCGATTTTTACAATGCCTGCGGCCCGACAGAAACCACCATCATCAACACGGCCAAACTGTTCCGCCCCGGTGACACACTGACGATTGGCAAACCGACGCCCAACAACACCGTCTACATCCTTCGAGACGATATGACCCCCTGCAACATTGGTGAAGTCGGTGAAATGTGGGCAGGCGGCGATTGTGTCACCCGCGGGTACCTTGCCAATGCCACCCTGAGTGAAGCGCGTTACCGCCCTGACCCTTTCCTGGGAGACGGTCACACCATGTTCCGCACCCGGGACTTGGGACGCTGGACAGAAACTGGCGAGCTGGAACATTTAGGGCGTACCGATGATCAGGTCAAGGTGAAAGGCTTCCGGGTCGAGCTGGATGCGGTTTCCAATATCCTTGAGCAGCTTCCCGGTTGCGACAAAGCCGTCACTATCAAGGTCGACAACAATTACCTTGCAGCGTTTGTTACACCGTCAACCGTCGACGAGCGTACCGCCATTGAACACGTTGCCGCTCACCTGCCCTACTACGCGGTACCGGTGCGGGTAATGACATTGACTTCATTTCCGTTGACCGACCGCGGCAAAGTGGACAAAGCCCTACTGCTGGAAACTTACCACCTCTTTCATGGTTCGAAGGAGGAACAGGCATGAGCACCTCAATGATGGAAACCACCTTGCCTGCCAAGCAGCCGCTGCTACAACGGATTTGGAAAAATCCGGCACTGGAGCACTATGTGCGGCTGGTGATCCTCGTCTCTGCTATCAATATTGGCTGGCTGGTTTACGGCATGACTGAAGGCGGTTGGTTCAGCGCGGGTAACCTGAACCTGCAAGCTATGAATAACATGGTGATTGCCAATTTCTTCGTCACGATTCTGGTGCGCCAACAATATGTGATTAATTTTCTGTTCTGGCTCGCCACCCGTGCACCGGTTCACTGGCCGCTTTCCGTCCGCTGGCATCTTGGCAAGGTTTATCACCACGGTGGGCTGCATTCCGGTACCGCTGTCAATGGCACATTGTGGTTTGCCCTTTATACCGGGGCGCTGTTTTTCCAGCTCACCCAGGGCAACCTAGACGTATCGTCGATCACGCTTGGTGCTTCTCTCGGCACTATCACCTTACTCAGTGTGATGATTGCCATGGCGATGCCGAACATCCGCCGCAAGTACCACAACGCCTTTGAGCGCACCCACCGCTTTGCAGGCTGGTCTGTGCTGATCCTGTTTTGGGTACAGACCTTCTCCCTCGCAGCCAGTACCAATCAAGCTATCCCGCTTTGGCAGTGGGCGCTTGAAACACCGCAAGTCTGGATGCTCGCCATCATGACGTTCAGCATTGTGTTGCCCTGGCTGAGACTGCGCCGCGTGCCGGTAAAAATCTCCACACCATCGAGCCACGTAGCCTTGCTCACTTTCGATTATGGCGTAACTCCGTTTGCGGGTTCTTCTATGTCGATCAGCCGCTCCCCGCTGCTGGAATGGCATCACTTCGCCAATGTGCCCTGGCCGGACAAATCCGGCTACCGGCTGACCGTTTCCCGCGCCGGGGACTGGACAGGAAAACTGATAGACGACAAGCCCTCACACCTTTGGGTAAAAGGCGTTCCCACCGCCGGAGTCGCCAATATCGAAGTGCTTTTCAAGCGGGTGGTTTATGTGGCAACCGGCAGCGGTATTGGCCCCTGCCTGCCTCACTTGCTGGCAAAAAAACTCCCGATGCATCTGGTTTGGTCAACCCGTAGCCCACGCAAAACATACGGTGACGAATTGGTGGACGAAATTCTCGCCGCCCAGCCCGATGCTCTTATCTGGGATACAGATGAAAACGGCAAGCCGGACATGGTTCAACTGGCGTATGCCGCTTACCAGTCATTCGGTGCAGAAGCGGTTATCTGCATTGCCAACCAGAAATTAACCCGTCAGGTCGTCTATGGCCTGGAAAGCCGTGGCATCCCCGCCTTTGGTGCGATTTGGGATTCCTAACAAGAGGATAAAATCATGACTATCAAGATTGAAAAAGTCGGCAAGGTGGTGGTTTTGCGCCTGCACCGTCCTGAAAAACGTAATGCCCTGAACACTGCGCTGATGGAGGACTTACTGGCAGCACTTCAAACCTATGATACGGATCCGGAAGTGGGGTGTTTTGTTCTGACCGGCTCAGACAAGGTATTCGCTGCCGGGGCAGACATCAGCGAGATGTCGACCATGAGTTATCAGGAAATGACTGCCAGTGACTACTTTGCAGGCTGGGAAGCGCTGGGCAATATCCGCACGCCAGTTATCGCCGCTGTCTCCGGCTATGCCTTGGGCGGAGGCTGCGAGCTGGCAATGATGTGTGACGTTATCTTTGCTGCTGAGTCTGCCCTGTTTGGACAACCTGAACTGACACTCGGCGTGATCCCCGGCATGGGAGGAACACAGCGCCTGACCAAACTTGTCGGCAAGGCAAAAGCCATGGATATGATCCTCACGGGACGTATGGTGGATGCCATTGAGGCCGAGCGCGCCGGCCTGGTTTCCCGTGTCATACCCGATGAAAAGCTGCTGGCAGAAACCATGGAAGCCGCCCAGATCATCGCCGCGTACAGCAAACCGGCCGTGCTGCTGGCAAAAGAGTGCGTATGTTTCGGAGAGCATTTATCCGTGAGCGACGGCGTAAAAGCCGAAAGGCGCGCCTTCCATGGCTTGTTTGCCACCGAAGACCAAAAAGAAGGCATGCACGCATTTATAGAAAAACGCCGCCCCGCCTTTACCGGCAAGTAATCCCCCACCAAAGCGCCCATACGATGGGCGCTGTTATTTTTAACGCCTTGTGTCCGAAATTGGACAACTTCTCTCCTTCTTGCTTCATAGACTTTTTGGTTATACGCAACTTCATGTTCATCAACGTGATTTGGCATTATCTGGCGCTAGGGTATGTGGCAATGAGTGACGAAACTGCTGACACCGCGGCAAGTGATGAGAGCGAAAAGCAAACGGCGAAATCGCCTGTCAGCAGCGCTCGCCGTTTTACTTACTACCTCATCGTTGTCGCCTTATTGCTTTGGTTTTATACCCTTTGGGCGGACAGGGTGACGCCCATGACAGACCACGGCCGTGTGAATGGGCAAATCATCCGCATCAGTCCACAGGTTTCTGGGCCCATTGCTTCCATTTCTGTTATCAACAACGCCACCGTCAAACAGGGGCAACTGCTGCTGACCATTGAGCGCGACCCGTTCGAACTCAAAGTCACCGCAGCCCGTCTGCAGTTGCAACAGGCAACCCAGTCGGTCAACGCCGACTCATCTGCCATTGATGCCGCCAAAGCCAATGAAGTGGCTGCGAAGGTGAAATTAGCCAACGCCAAACAACACGCGGAAAGAAACCGCTCCCTCGCTCGCCGCGGCGTCGTCAGTCAAGCCACATTGGATGACAGCGTCGCCTCGCTCAATTCAGCGAAAGCGGCGCTTGCACAGGCGACGGCCGATTTGGAAAAAGCCAGGCAGGCGCTGGGCCCCAAAGGAGAGAACAACCCGCAGGTCAAATCCGCGCTGAACAATCTCGATCAGGCATTGCTTAACCTTTCCTATACCGAATTGCGCTCTCCGGCAGGCGGCGTGATCACCAACATGAACCTTGCCGCCGGGGATTATGCCGCTGCCGGTCATCCCATGATGACCTACGTAAATAACCGCTATTTCTGGCTGACTGCCATGGTGGCGGAAAACTCCCTCGCCTACCTGAACAGAGGCACCTTGGTCAAAGTGGTGCTTGATGCGTATCCAGGGCGTATTTTCCATGGTGAAGTGACATCCATTGGCTGGGGGAGCAGCGGAAACGGCAACCTCGAAGTCAACAGCAACAGCGGTCTGTTTAATTCACCGACCGGTATCCAGCATGCTCAGCGCTTTCCGGTCAATATCCGGTTTTTCGACCTGCCGCCGGATGTCACCTTGCGCTACGGTGGACGGGCAACGGTGAGTTTCTACCCCGGACAATCTGAATTCGGCGAATGGCTGCTCGACCTCTGGACTTGGATCTGGAGCTATCTGAGCTATGTTTCGTAAACCCGGCAACGGGATCATCCGTGTCGCTCTGTTTCCGCTGCTGTTGATGTTCTGGCAGCACATTTTCGGCACAGATATTCCCTTGATTGGCCCTGCCCTGTGCGCGGTATTTCTCACTACCTCGTCCAAACCGCCACCTTTGAAAATGGTGCTGTTGATGACGGTTGTCCTGTTTGCCACAGCGTGGCTTCAAGCCGCAATCAGTAACCTACTGCTTGACCAGCCACTGGTTTACTACAGCGTGTTATACGTGGTGTTTGTCTGGTGTATGCAACGTGCACGGGAAAACCCGCAGGATTTACTGGCGACACTCTTGATTGTCTCTACCGCGATGATTGCCGTGTTTTCACGCCAAAAGGGCATCGACGTGACCCAGGTGCCACTTGGGCTCGCCAAGAATATCGCGATCGCTGCATTCACCGCTTACCTCAGCTATTTCCTCGTCCCCGGCGGAGAGCCGATAGCTGCCGATGCCAAACCCGCGCCCCATGAAGCGGTGCACACGGAAATCTGGCACATTGCGTTTAAGGCAGCGGCTGTCCTTCTGGTACTGGTTTACGCCATTCGATGGGAACTGGTACAGAGCACCATTATGATCATCGTCGTGGCGCTGGTGATCAAAGACCCAGATCCCGCCAACGGACACAGCTATGGCATCCGCCGCCTGCTCGCCACCTACGCCGGATTTCTCTATGCGCTGCCTGTGCTGGGGATGAATATGCTGCAAACCAATCTGGTCGGACACATCGGTATGGCGCTGGTCTGTGCCCTGCTAATGGGGATACATGCCATGCAGAAACGGGCGAGCTTCAACACTTTCCAACTTCTCTATTCCGGTTTCGTGGTGCTGGTTTACTACGGCTTGACCAACAGTGCTGGCAGCGCATTTGTGGAGGATGGGAAACGTCTTGGTGCCATCCTGAGTGCTGTATTGTTGGGCATTGTGGTATTGATACTTCTACAGCCCAGAAACACCGCGCATAACGCAATGTGATGGTTGGCAGCAATATGGAAAAAGGCGGAGAAAATTTTGTCGACGTGTTCTCATATCCTCGACTTTCATAATGACGAAAATTAGTCGACTATAGATACTGTAGTTAAGTAACCAGACATCATCAGATTCACGGTTACTAATATTTATATTTGTTAGTTTGAATGTCCCTGTTTCAGGTTGGTAAAGATGACAAACAAAACCAAAATCAATCACTGGATCACGCTCGATTATAAAATCGCGTTCTTCTTCCCTGCGTAATTCCTTTCTTTGCGCGCACTCCTGCGCCTGTCAAACAACATCATAAATAATTTCTGATATTTTTAGTCAGTTTATTTACCCGTTGTTTTTAAAGCAATTTTAAATCCAATAAATCAGATTAATTTTCTGACGGCACACTTTTACCAAAATAAACAACGAAAAGTTTGCCGCAGATAAAAATAGAAAAGGTAACCCCATGGAAAACTTCAAACATCTGCCAGAACCATTCCGTATCCGTGTTATTGAGCCAGTAAAGCGCACTACCCGCGAATATCGCGAAGAAGCCATCCTGAGAGCGGGCATGAACCCGTTCCTGTTAGACAGTGAAGACGTATTTATCGACCTTCTGACCGACAGCGGCACCGGTGCGATCACCCAGGACATGCAGGCTGCAATGCTGCGTGGCGATGAAGCTTACAGCGGCAGCCGCAGCTACTATGCGCTGGCAAATGCGGTAAAAGACATCTTCGGCTATGACCTGACTATCCCGACCCACCAGGGCCGTGGTGCAGAGCAAATCTACATCCCTGTATTGATCAAAAAACGTGAGAAAGAAAAAGGTCTGGATCGCACCAAGATGGTCGCGCTGTCCAACTACTTCTTCGATACCACCCAAGGCCACACCCAAGTAAACTGCTGTGTCGCGAAAAACGTGTACACCAAAGAAGCCTTTGACACCTCTGTGACAGCAGATTTCAAAGGCAACTTCGACCTTGAGAAACTGGAAGCCGCCATTCTGGAAGCGGGCCCAGCCAACGTGCCTTACATTGTCAGCACTATCACCTGTAACTCTGCCGGTGGTCAGCCGGTTTCTATCGCGAACCTGAAAGCGGTGTACGAAATCGGCCAGAAATACGACATCCCTGTGATCATGGACTCTGCCCGTTTTGCTGAAAACGCCTACTTTGTGCAGCAGCGTGAGCCGGGCTTCCAGGATTGGACAATCGCTGAAATCACCCGCGAAGCATATAAATACGCGGATGGTCTGGCGATGTCGGCCAAGAAAGATGCCATGGTGCAAATGGGTGGTCTGCTGTGCTTCAAAGATGAAAGCATGATGGATGTATATCAGGAATGTCGCACCCTGTGCGTGGTGCAAGAAGGTTTCCCAACCTACGGTGGTCTGGAAGGCGGCGCAATGGAGCGTCTGGCTGTCGGCCTGTATGACGGCATGCGTCAGGAGTGGCTGGAGTACCGTATCAAGCAGGTTCAGTACCTGGTAGATGGCCTAGAAGCGATTGGCATTGTTTGTCAGCAAGCGGGCGGTCACGCTGCGTTTGTAGATGCGGGTAAACTGCTACCGCACATTCCTGCTGATCAGTTCCCTGCGCACGCGCTGGCTTGTGAACTCTACAAAGTGGCCGGTATTCGCGCTGTAGAAATTGGTTCACTGCTACTGGGCCGTGACCCTGCGACTGGCAAACAGCACCCTTGCCCGGCAGAGCTGCTGCGCCTGACCATTCCTCGTGCCACCTACACCCAATCACACATGGACTTCATCATTGAAGCCTTTGGCGAAGTGAAGAAAAATGCGCGCAACGTGAAAGGCCTCGATTTTACCTATGAGCCAGCTGTCCTCCGTCACTTCACTGCCCGCTTGAAAGAAGTTGAGCCGGTAGAAGCAAAGAAGACAGAAAAAAGAGAGCTTGAAACAGCACACTAATTAACACCCAGAGCGCAATATTCATTGCGCTCTTTTTTTTCAATCTGTCTGAGATCTAAAATTCAACAAATCTCAGCCTGGTTGGATATTTCCCCATAATGTGAAACATTTTTCCGGTCAAACAATATGGCCGGATACTGGAGACTTTATTATGGAAAAAAGTCCATCTTTAATTGGTGGTTCCTGTATTATTGCCAGCGTCTGTGTAGGCGCAGGTATGTTGGGATTACCCAGTTCCGGCGCAGGCGCATGGACAGTCTGGTCTATTCTTGCCATCAGTATCACCATGATTGTAATGACAATATCTGGCTGGATGTTGCTTGAGTCATTCAAACATTATGATTTAAAAGTTTCATTTAATTCCGTCACCAAAGATCTGCTTGGCGATAAAATCAATTTCTTTAATAACATTACCGTTTATTTCGTCGGCGGCATTTTATTATATGCCTATATCACTTCTTCCGGCTTGATCCTTCAGGAAATCACCGGCATCAGTAGCCAAATCACGTCGGTGATATTTGTTGCGGTTTTCTCACTGTTTGTCTGGCATTCAACCCGCGCCGTTGACCGTATTTCTGTGGTGCTGATCGCGTTTATGGTGCTGAGTTTTGTGTTTGGTGTTTCCGGCATGGCGGTAAACGTTGATATCGCAGTCCTGCTTGACACCGCGAACCCAGACCGCCAATACGCCCCCTATGCGATGGCAATGCTGCCTGTTGCCCTGACCTCTTTTGGTTATCACCATTCTGTATCTTCCATGCGCGCCTATTACGGTGAAGAGCGCAAAGCCAAATACGCGATTTTAGGCGGTACTGTGATTGCGCTGGCACTCTACTGCCTCTGGCTAATCAGTATTTTTGGCAACTTGCCCCGCCACGAGTTTGGCCCGGTTATCGAACAAGGCGGCAATGTGGATGCCTTGTTGAAACAACTGGATGGTGTGATCACTTCTGACAGTGTGTCGAGAGCCATCAATGCCTTCTCCATGGCCGCAATTCTGTCGTCATTTATCGGGGTAGGCCTTGGGGTATTCGATTTTCTGGCGGATTATTTCAAGTTTGATGACACCAAAGCCGGCCGCACCAAATGCTGGGCTGTTACTTTCCTGCCACCATTGGTGATGTCTCTGCTGTTCCCATTTGGCTTTATCGTGGCGATTGGTTACGCAGGTGCTGCCGCAACCGTGTGGGCTTGTATCATCCCTGCATTGCTGGCAATGAAGTCCCGTACACTGGCGGGTGGTCAGCAAGGGTTTATGGCGCCGGGCGGTAAAGCAATGATTGGCGCTGTGATCCTGTTCGGTGTACTGACAGCATTGTTCCATTTCCTTGCAATGGCGGGTTTGTTGCCGTCCTTCATTGGCTAACGTTGGATTCATTACGGGTAGGGCTTTCCGTCCTACCCTTCTTTTCGCGCTGGCTTCTCTTCATTCTCCTCTTCTTCATTACCATCGTCTGCTTTCTTCACCGTGACAGCGCAAAACGACGGTAAGTCTTCCCTTTCATCAATTTGTTCAGAGGCTGAAATATGCAGCGACGGATCGTCTTCCGGCTCCAATCCTTCCTGCCACTCTTCTGCGTTGAGGGAGGGATAGTTTGAGTCCATCGGCGGCGCATCGTCTTCAACTGCAGGCTTTGGAATGGCGGTAAGGGAAGGCGAGGCGGATTTTGCAGCCGCTGTGAGTACGAAACGCGCGCGGTAGGCGGCAGGGTTTCCATCCAGCAGTGTTTTGTCCAACACAGACTGATGCAAACTGAGGATTGCATCGATGATCTTTCCCCCCATTCCCAAACTGCCGGAATGGCTTTGTGAATCTATCGGGTTGGTTAACGAGAATTGTACCTTTCCCGCGCCGCCTTTTTCCGCCACCAGCATCAGCGCCGATTTCACGGGGCTGTGCCGAATCGCATTTTCCATCAGGTTATCGAATACACGGTTGAGCAACTGCTCATCTGCCATGATTAAAAACGGCTCTGTAATCGTCACCGACAATTCGAGTTGTTTATGGCTCAGTGACAGCTCAAATCGGCTTTTCACATCGCTGATAAACCTTTCTACATCCAACTCCCGGTAAGTAAGCACCACTTTTGCAGACGGGGATCTGGCAGCCTCAAGCTGTTGTTTAATTTGATTCTGCAGACGTTTTGCATTGTGGTAGGCGGTGTCAATCATGCTCCGTCCTTCCGAATGCTGGATACGCCAGGTTTCCAGATAACCCAGTACGTTTGCCAACGGGGTTTTGAGATCGTGGCTTAATTGCACCAGATATTCACGCCGTTGTGCTTCCTGAACCCTCAGTTGGACAAACTGCTGCTGGATAACAATCAACATACGGCGAAACTGTGAGGCCATCTCCTGCATTTCCGGTGAGGTAAATTTCAGCGGAGGGGAAACACGAAACTCGTCGACAGCCGCCTGTTCAATCTCCCGCACCATTTTTCGCCCCGGCGTGATGATACGACGGAGCACCATGCTGTAGACCATCATGGAAAACAACAAGATAGCGACCAAAGCAGCCAAAACAACGGGGGCAAAATGGACTAACGATTGGGGATCGAGCAACGCATTGTCGTGTTGGCTACCAATGACTACGTAGAGATAGCCCATGATTTGGCCATTTTCTATGATAGGCGCAGCAGAGAACACTTCCTTGCCCGACTCCGTTAAAGGGTTCCCACCCAAAACGGGCGCATTTTCTCCATCGATAAACGCTTTTATGGGGGTAAGATCCACCCGGTTTCTCACCACGGAAGAAAGCGGTGGTCCTGAAGTCGTGATATTGCCTTCAGGATCGAGAAAATAGATCTCGAAATCCGGCCCTAGCAACATCAGGGTGTGAAAAATACTCGACAGGGCATCAGGGCTGTAGTCCTCCCCGATCATCAAAGGATTATCATCCCGCATGTGAACCGCAAGATCGCGATGGAGTATTTGGCGGGCTCTCAAGGAATTCTCTTCCCACACCATCACACTCAGCGCTGTTAACACCAGCGCGCTGACTAAAAACCAAATCAAGGTAAATAACAGCAGACGACTTTTAAACGTCAATATATCCCCCGGTTTGTTTATGCATGCACCATTTGTGAAGCACTTATGGTGGCAGCCTCCTGGAACTTATAACCGACACCCCATACGGTATGGATGTATTTTGGGGCGTTAGGGTCACGTTCCAGTTTGCTTCTGAGACGGTTAATAGCACAGCATACTGTATGGCGATAACCGTCATATTCGGTGTTCCATACCCGGCTTAACAACTCATCTTTGCTGAACACCCGATCTGGCCTTTTAGCAAGGCAGCACAGCAAAGAAAACTCGGTGGGTGTCAGGTCTATCGTTGCGCCGTCGAGCTTCACGCGGTGGGTTTCTGTGCATATTTCCAAACGCTCAAACAAGAGCTGGGAAGAAGGTGTCGCGGCTTTGCCGGTTTCGGGCGCGTTAGTGTCCTGTTTCAGCCAGTCACAATGGGTGCCGACCCGACGTAACATCGCTCTCAACCGCGCCTGAAACTCGATAACACTGAAAGGTTTTGCCAGATAATCATCCGCACCGGCTTCAAACCCTTCCACCAAATCCGCATCGGAATCGAGCGCGGTCAGCATCAATACCGGAACGCCGTTTTTCTGTTGGCGAAGGTATTGGCAAACTTCTTTGCCGTCACCGTCTTCCAGCCCTCTATCCAACACCAGAGCCGCAATATCATGCTCTGCAATTAGCGCAAATCCCTCTTTAAGCGATGATCCTTTGAGTACATCGAAACCCATTACGCGCAGGTGAAGTGCTATTAAATCTGAAATATCAGCATCGTCTTCAAGGATTAAAATTGACTGTGCCATGGTAGCTCCTGAAGGCTTGATTCGAACTACACCTAAGAACGGAGAATAGTCTGATAAATTTCCTTTCATAGGTCTCTAGGCCACTAACCAATGTGAAAATCTCGCATTTAGAAACGAATTCTTACCTCTTGGACACATCTCATCTCAACATTTCCATAAAGCGCATAAATATCAGTGATATACAAATATGCTCTGCTGGATGGTTTTTTGCAGCCTTTCGCAATCAGCACATCAGGCGTAAAATATTAATTACAATACTAAAGATATTTTTTAATGAATTTGTTATAGTTCAGCTTCGTGCTTGCAAGATTATCAGTCAGTTAACCCTGAAATATTGCATTGCACAGGAGTAAAAAACGCAGTGAATAATTAGCGTTGTAGCCATTCACTGCAGTATTTCACATGAGAGGGAACTTCCATGAAAAAACTACTGACCACGTCATGCCTTTTACTTTCAGCATTGCCTGTGGCCGGTTTTGCAGCCGAGTGTGGCAAAGTGACCATTGCCGACATGAACTGGAACTCCGCAAGCCTCATCGCCAATGTTGACCGCTTTATCCTTGACGAAGGTTATGGCTGCGATGCCGAGCTGGTTCCAGGCGACACCATGCCTACCGGCACCTCGATGATCGAAAAAGGTGAGCCGGATATTGCCCCTGAGTTTTGGAGTAACTCGCTGAAAGCAGCACTGGATCGCGGTGTTGAAGAAGGCCGTCTGCGCTATGCGGGTAAGTCACTGTCAGACGGTGGTGAAGAAGGCTTCTGGGTACCCAAATATCTCGTTGATAAAGACCCTAGCCTTGCCACAATTGAAGGCGTTATTGCCAACCGTGAACTGTTCAAACATCCGGAAGACCCATCTAAATCCGCATTTTATGGCTGTCCTGCCGGCTGGAACTGCCAAATTTCTTCCGGCAACCTGTTCAATGCCATGGATCTTGGTGACAAAGGTTTCGAGCTGATCGACCCAGGTTCAGGCGCTGGCCTTTCGGGTTCTATTGCCAAAGCGTATGAGCGTGGTGAAGGCTGGTTTGGTTACTACTGGGCACCGACTGCGGTGTTGGGTAAGTACGAAATGGTCAAGGTCGACTTCGGTTCAGGCATTGACGAAAAAGAATTCAAATCCTGTACCACCAGTGCGGACTGTCTGGAGCCCAAAGTGACCATGTATCCACCTTCAGCGGTTGATACCATCGTTACTGAAAGCTTTGCCAACAGCAATGAAGACGCAATGAACTACCTAAGCAACCGCGCTTTCACCAATGCCCAGCTCAACAGCCTTCTGGCCTGGATGGAAGACAATCAGGCGGATGGCGAAATCGCTGCGCTACATTTCCTGGAAAACTATCCGCAAATCTGGACTACCTGGGTGAGTCCTGAAGTGGCAGACAAAGTGAAATCTGCACTTTAACCAACCCACTTTTGCGGGCTGACCATTTTCAGCCCGCAATACTTCCAACAAGTTTTTTAATTTTGTGACTGTTCTTTTTTAGTCGCAACAACATGCGTATTAACCCTGAATTAAAGGGTATATAGTTTTTAAAATAATCAAAGATGCAGAGGACGCTGTACTGTTATGGCTGACAATTCATGGCTGACAGAATTTCCGGAGATGTCGCGCTCCGATCTTCTGACCATTCGTAAAACCCTCGACGGCGCCTATCGTGAATTTTCGCGAAATTATGGCGAAAGTATCGAATCCTTCTTCGATCCCCTTCTTCAATTTCTTATCTGGTTTGAAAAGCTGCTTCTCGGCACCCCTTGGTGGCTGATGATCGCTATTGTGGCCGGGATCTCTTACATGGCCAGCCGCTCCTGGAAGCTCGCGGTGGCAGTCATTGCCTCTTTCCTTGCCATTGGCTACTTCGGTATGTGGGAAGACACCATGCGCACCATGAGCATTATATTGGTTTGTACCATGCTCGCGATCTGCCTGGGTATCCCTACCGGCATCGCTATGGCGCGATCAAACCGCATTCAGTCCCTGGTGACCCCCTTACTGGACGTCATGCAGACCATGCCAGCATTCGTCTATCTCATTCCCGTGGTGATGCTCTTGGGTATCGGGAAAATTCCGGGCGTCATCGCTGTTGTCATTTATGCCATTCCGCCAGTGATCCGTCTGACAAACCTGGGGATCAGGCTGGTTGACAAAGAAGTGCTCGAAGCTGCAACGGCTTACGGTGCCAGCCCTATGCAGCGGCTGTTTGGTGTTCAGTTACCCCTGGCAATGCCTACTATCATGGCGGGGATAAACCAGACCATTATGATGGCTCTGGCGATGGTAGTTATCGCCTCCATGATTGGGGTGAAAGGTCTGGGACAACCGGTGTTGAAGTCCATCACTAACCAGTACTTTACTCTGGGACTTATCAATGGCCTGGCGATTGTTGCGCTGGCGATCATTTTTGACCGCGTTTCTCAAAGTTACGCAAAACGTTCACAGCAGCATCTGAGCGGAGGCCACAATGAGTAACGCCGAAAACACCACTCCACTGATTCAAATCAAAGGCCTATACAAGATCTTCGGCAACACCCCGGAAAAGGTGTTGCCTGATGTTAAAGGCGGAAAATCCAAAGACGATGTGTTGGCAGAAACTGGTCATACGGTTGGCCTTCAAGATATCAACCTCGACATCAACAGCGGTGAAATCTTCGTTATCATGGGACTTTCCGGCTCCGGAAAATCCACACTCATCCGTCACTTTAATCGCCTGATTGAGCCAACCGAAGGCCAGATCATCGTTGAAGGCGAAGACGTGATGAAGCTTGATGACAAAGGGCTGCAGGAATTCCGCCGCCATAAAATGTCGATGGTATTCCAGCGCTTTGGCCTGATGCCACACCGTACCGTGTTGCAGAACGTCGCTTACGGTCTGCAGGTTCAGGGCGTGGCGAAAGAGCAGCGTGAAGAAAAGGCTGTGCAGTGGCTGGAAACAGTTGGCTTGGGCGGGTATGAAAAGCAGTATCCTTCACAACTTTCCGGTGGTCAGCAACAACGTGTGGGTCTTGCCCGCGCATTGTGTACAGACGCTGAAATTTTGCTGATGGACGAAGCATTCTCCGCGCTCGACCCTTTGATCCGCAGTGAAATGCAGGATCAACTGATTGGTCTTCAGGAATCGCTGCACAAAACCATTATCTTTATCACCCACGATTTGGATGAAGCCCTGCGCCTTGGTGATCGCATCGCCATTTTGCGGGACGGTAAGTTGGTTCAGCAAGGCCGCCCGGTTGATATCCTGCTGCACCCGGCTGATGACTACGTTGAAGCCTTCGTTAAAGACGTTAACCGAGCCCGTGCATTGACCGTAGATACCGTGATGAAGCCCCAGAGCCTGCGCATCAGTGCTGAGACCATTGGCGAAGCCCTGGTTGAGATGCGCAAAGCGAAAGCCGAGCATGGCTATTACGTCAACAATGACGGCTATCAGGGTGCATTGAGCATTGATAAGCTCGAAGCCTTTGACTCTTCACGTCATGGTGACGCTATTGATGATTCGGTTTGGGAAACCGTACCGGGTATCCAGTCTGACGCATTGATTGAGCAGGTGATCCCTGACACGCTTGAGCACGACCTGCCCTTGCCGGTTCTGGACGAGCATGGAGAGTTGCAGGGTGAACTGTCCCGCGCCAACCTGGTTGAGGTCTTGAGTGACCAGTCCAACACTGAGGCTGGCGAGGGAACACGAAAACCCACGCTCAACTCTGACGATGTGAAAGAATCCGCCTAAAACGACTAAGCGCTTCCAATGAAGCGCTTTTTGTTTGTTGTCTAAATTGCGATTAGTCCTGTTCTCACACGCTTTAGTGCCTAACTCTTCTTTATACCCAAACGACCCGAAGATGCAGGATTCAACTCGCCCGAAGTGAGGCCATCAATGCGCCCACTTCTTCGTTAAATCCCACGGAAATAGAACGACTATTCCTCGTAAAATTTGCCTCGAATTGAACGCATTGATGACTTCTGAATGCGAGCATCTTCAGGTCGTTTGGGTATATACTAAAGGAACTTTATCATTCCTGAGACGGTGACGTGTTCGCGACCAACAGCAAGAGCTCCTACGCACATAGCGCTTTTGGCCTTAAGCTGGCGACGATAAACCTGTTTAACTTTATCGAGCCACCGGGTGCGTATTACGAATTCTGCAATATTTACAGCGAAGACCAATGGCGCCAGAAACGCGCTTGGTTGAACCGTTATATTGGCAGCTATCAACCGGACATCATTGCGTTCCAGGAAGTGTTCAGTGCTACGGCTTTGAAAGCCCTGTTGGAACCACTCGGGTACCGTTTTTTCTCCGTGGTTGATGAACCGGAACCCATTGACGACTACATCTACAAAAGCCCGGTTGTGTGCCTGGCATCGAGATACCCTATTCTCAGTGCGCTGCCCTTGCAGGCCGACCCTTCATTGTCACGCCAGCTTGGCATGAGTGAGGATTTCCAATACAGCCGCCTGCCGCTGTTCGCAACAATGGAGCTGCCTTCGCTTGGTCAGACCGACATTTATGTTGTCCATCTCAAATCCAAACGCCCTGTCACACCCGAAAATGAGGATGAAAAAGCCAAAACCCTTCATGAATCCATGCGTGAGGAAATCGCGGGCTCATGGGCATCAGCCATTCAACGCGGCACTGAAGCTTGCCAGCTGATGGCATCTATTATCAAGCGTCGATCCCATACCAATAACCCCGCTATCGTGATGGGGGATTTTAATGATGATATTCAGTCAGAGGTATTGCGTGCATTCCGGCATCACGGTCTTCGTTCGATTACCGAAGACATGGTCGATGTTCCACTTTCCCACTACCAAATGCATGACAGCTGGGATCTCTACCTGAAAAATATCGGTGAAACCTCTATTGAGCGTCCCAAGACTCATTACTTTCACGCCAAAGGCTCAGTGATCGATTACATTTTGCTATCAAACGAGTTTAACAGCGCGGATCCGGCAAGCCTTGCTGAAGTTGGGGATTTTCACTGTGAAGACAGCCACCTGATCAACCCAAAATTTGATTTGGATGCCTACAGCAGTGACCACGCTATTGTCAGTGTCACTATTTCATTACGCCGGTAGTTTTATTCCTGGTCTTGTTGCCAACGACTCGCGAAGTGACAATTCTTGGATTAGGTTTTAAATAGGATCTCATTGTTGAGATTTCTCTTTTCGCGCCTACAAAAGGAGTCTGACATGGTAATCCACTGGACCCGTCGCTACGCTGTTGCACTATTGCTCACGCTAACCGCGGTGACGTTTCCCCTATCGGCACAGGAGAGCCCTCAAACCGTCCTTAACGTTGTCAGTGAATCCTGGGAAGATGCGACGGAAAAAGATGGCTCCGGCCTCTATTTCGATATCATGCGCCGTGTATTTGAACCCCTGGGTTACACCATCAAAACCACCACTACAACCTACGCCAGAAGTGTCTATCTGGTGCAAAGCGGAAAAATGGATATGTTTCTTGGTTCGTATATCGATGAACAGGAAGATGTCCTTTACCCCTTTTGGCACTTCGATGCTGAACAGGTTTCAGCCGTTTATAAAGCGGGGGTCATTCCGGCTTGGGAGGGCGAGCAAACTCTCAAAGATCGCACCGTTGGGTGGGTCAAAGGGTATGACTACAACGACTATATTGGTACGCCCATGAACATCCAAGAAGTGAAGACCCGCAAACAAGGCCTCTCTATGGTGTTTTCTGATCGTCTGGATGTATTGCTGGATGCTACTGCAGAGCTGGAAGAAGAGTTTGAGAAAGGTTACGTCAACAGAAAAGCGTTTGTGGTGTCCCACTTGATTGACCTGAAACTTTACCCGGCTTTTGCTAACACAGAGCGGGGCAAGAAGTTGAGAAAAATATATGACGAACGAATTGAAGCGCTACTGAAAGCCGGTGAACTCCAACCGATGTTTGAACAATATGAGTGGGATTACTTTCCTTTCGATAGCGAGAAACCCATGTAACCGCTCAGTCACACGGGTTAAAAACACAAATCGCCGCAAACTGCGGCGATTTTTCTTTTTGTCGGTCTGTTAGCGAGAATCGGTAATATCGCGATAGTCGCCATCGATGGTTTGCCCTTCGTGGTTTCGACGACCACCAAAGCCAGATTCGGATTGGCTGTAACCTGTTTGGCCGAATGTCTTTTCATATTGCATTGCTTGCTGCTCTTGTGCCTTTCGCAGTTTTTTCATGACGAAAGGCTTAGCGAGCAGTGCGGTTAAAGAAATCATCAGGCCGAACACCGCTGCAAAAACAAGCGTAAAGAAGCCTAGAATAAGCGTAACCACACCGGTCAGGATTTGTCTCATTGTCATTCCCCGTGGATTGAAATCGTGGTGGCTTCTACGTTTTTGCTTGCCGACTATGTGTACGGGTCATTGTGCCCGAACACGATTTATAAGATGCGCCTCACAACTTTAAATTTCAAGGGGCATTTACAGTTATTTACTTTTTGTCCCCTCTACACGTCATTCTGTCTCGCCCAAACACCTTCCTGCCCTTGATAGCGGCCGCAGAAAGGCTTAAAGCTCAACTCTGACACAGTATGTAAAGCCACTGCCATTCTAGTCTTGTTGCATGTCAGTAGGAGGATGTTTGACATGATAAGACGCATAGCCCCACTTTGTTTGATATTGCTTTCTATTTCCGTACTTGCCGGTTGTTCCACTTCCCGCCATGAACAATTGTCAGCGCTGGGGTTTAGTACTCCCTATTTAGAAGGCTATGACGACGGTTGCCACAGTAAGGTAACAAACGCGCAAACCATTCACGACGGGTTTCGGCAAGATCCGGAAAGGATGTTCAAGGATGCCCGTTATGCAAACGGCTGGAGCGACGGATTTGAACAGTGTACCGCCGCCAATAAACAATTTTATTAAATACCGGGCAACAAAAAATCCTGCCATGGGGCAGGATTTCCAATTCACCGCTATGACGTCAGTGGTTGCGGGGAATGACCACAGATTTCTGAATTTCTTCGCCGTCGGGTAGCGTTGCTGTAAACACGCCCGTGCGGGTGTTTGGTGCTTCAGTCATGACAAAGGCTATGCCATTTTCTGCCGTCTCAAATTCACCCAGCGCCCCTGAAAGTGTGATTGTCGCGCCTTCCACAGGTGCTCCATTTTGCATAACCTGAACCCAAGCTCCCTGCGCCACTGGGTTTACACGCATCAATACATCACTCCCCATCATTCCAGCCGTTGCCATGGAGGATGCAGTAACCAATCCTAAAGCCAGTATTGTTTTTTTCATGATGACCTCTCCGTCATTTATTTTCTGATCTCACTTCGCTTTAACGATAGATGCAGACCTCCCGCCCCGCCAACCAACACCCACTTTCATCCCCAAACCCAAAATGATTTCAGCAAGCCTCTCCAGCCATTCCATGCTCCCATCGTCTATAGTAAAAAAAACACCTAAGTTACTCATTGATTATGAAAAGACCGGACAGACCTTCAGACGAAGCAGATCGCCAGCAGGCGCTCAACCGACTCAATATCCAGGACACTGGACCCGATGAGCGCTTCGACAGGATCACCCGCCTGACGCAGCAGATGTTTGCCGTCAAAATTGCTGCGATCAGTTTTATCGACATGAACCGGCAATGGGTAAAGTCTTCCGTCGGCCCTATCGAAAAGGAGTTCCCGCGGGATATCTCTTTTTGCGCCCACACTATTTTGGCGACCGACCCTCTGGTCGTAAAAGACACCTGTCTGGATGAACGGTTTTTTGACAATCCCATGGTGACTGACGCGCCGAAAATTCGCTTCTACGCAGGGTGTCCTATCCGTCATGTCAGCGGTGCGCAACTGGGTACACTCAGCATTATGGACACTGAGCCACGGGGATTTGATGAAGACGACTTAAACAGCCTTCGTGACATTGCGGATTTGGTTGAACGCGAACTCGCCTCGCTGGAGTTGACCACACAGGACTCTTTAACCGGCCTGCTTAACGAACAGGGTTTCCGTGTGCTTTGTGAAAAAAGCCTGTTTATGTGCGAACGGTTGGAAGTGCCGGCTTCACTCGCCTGCTTTGATGTGAGAAACCTGCGCCAGATTAACCGTCAGCGTGGCAACCGGGAAGGTGACAAGGCGCTGATGTTTTTCGCTGAGCTACTTACTTTTGGTTTCAGGGATTCAGATGTCGCCGCACGGTTGGAAGGGGACAAGTTTGCGGTTCTGATGACCAACACCCCAATTTCCAATACACAGGATATTTTAGACAGGTTCAAGGAACGTATTGACCGCTATGCAGTGGAGAATTCACTGCCCTACACGCTGGATTTCAACGTCGGCGTTTCTTGGGTCGAGCCCGAAGGCGACTATGACTATGAGAAGTTGCTCTGCGTGGCGCGCTCTTTGGCGACACAAGCAAAGGGGTAGCCCGTCAGACTGGGTATAAAAACAAGCCCCGCCAATTTGGCAGGGCTTTGTGTTTCTAGCCGTGCAATTAAACGCGGTTTGCCGCGTATTGCTCCAGCTCTTCTACTGAAACGGTAGTGATGAACTCATCGTTCATGTAGAAGTTCACCATGTCGCCGTCTTTCTCGCCACGCAGGATCTGAGTAGTACCGTCAGCGTATGCAACAGACATTTCAAGAGACTTGTCGTTCACTTGCTTAACGTCTGCAGAAGAAACTTTGATTGGAGCAGTAGTCAGATCTTTGTTCAGGTTCTGGTTGATCTTGATAACCGCGCTCATTGGCGTGTCTGCTACTGCTGGTGATTTACCAGAAATAGGGTTAGTACCAGTCCAGAATTCAATGGTGTTGAAAATGAACAGGTCAGCTGTCGCTGCAACACCGTATACTGGGCTCATCAGTACGTACAGACCTGCACGTGCGTAGCGGTTATCAACAGCAGACAGGTTAACTTTCATTACCAGACCTGAGGTTGCCATTTGACCGATACAACCAGTCAGAGACACTGTCAGCACTGCAGCTGCAACAGCTTTAATCGCAAATTTTTTCATCGTTTTACACACTGTGAGTTAAAAAGCTCGCGAAGTATACAGTTTAAAAATGGGATGAAAAGAGGGGAAAATGTCCTATCCGAACCCACTGATAACAGCACGTTTACAACAAACAGTAAGCCCTTTGTCAGACTGGTCAGACAACTGTTAGGCGGAATATCTAATTTATTGATTTTCAAGGTGTAATTTTTTATTAGCAATCACATCAAAACCATTAACACGTTTTAAATGGCACTGGTTCGTTTGCTCTTTTTTTGAACAATGAAATATGCGTTCTTTTCACCTTTTCCTTGAGCGAAAAGCCATTGCCAAATACAATCGCCGCCCCTTATTCGTTTGGTGTCACCATGAATCGCAAAAAGAAAATTATTCAAACGCTGAAAAAGAAAGATAAAAAGAAGAACGCCAAGCTGCATAAATCCAGTAAGCCGCGTTATATCTCCAAGGCAGAACGTGAAAAGCTGGCTACCGAGGAATCACAAACCGAGCCTACCGAGAGTCAGGAGCAGGCTCCAACTCAAGAGTAAGTGGTTATACCCGCGTTTCCTTTTCCTTATGCATCGGACTGCTTTGTAACCCTGTTTTTTTTGCCGTATCAGCCTGCGGCCTAACGCAGAAACAAAAACACCCGCCGAAGCGGGTGTTTTTATATGCATGTATCTGTCTGTGACTGAAGGAAATTAACCTTCAATACCACGAGACTTAAGGAACTCAGCGTAAGTACCTTTGAAGTCAGTGATCTTACCGTCACGGATTTCGATGATACGAGTAGCCAGCGAGTCAACGAATACACGGTCATGAGACACGAAGAACAGGGTGCCTTTGAATTGTTCCAAGGCGTTGTTCAATGATTCGATAGATTCCATGTCCATGTGGTTGGTTGGTTCATCCATCAGCAGCATGTTTGGCTTGTGCATCATGATCTTACCAAGCAGCATACGGCCTTGTTCACCACCAGACAGTACTTTCACAGACTTTTTGATGTCGTCTTGGGAGAACAGCATACGGCCAAGGAAACCACGAACGGTTTGCTCATCATCGCCTTCCTGTTGCCACTGACCCATCCAGTCCATCAGGTTCATGTCTTTTTCAAACTCGTGAGCATGATCCTGCGCGTAGTAACCAATGTTGGAGTTTTCTGACCACTTGTAGAAACCGGTACGCGGCTCAAGTACACCAGCCAGCGTGTTCAGCAGGGTCGTTTTACCCACGCCGTTCTCACCGATAATGGCAACGCGCTCACCCACTTCAAAAATACCGCTGAAGTTTGCAAACAGGTCATGGTCGAAGCCCTGGCTCAGGTTTTCAACTTCCAGCGCATTACGGAACAGTTCTTTCGACTGTTCGAAGCGGATGAATGGGTTCTGACGGCTTGATGCCTTCACTTCACTCAGCTGGATCTTGTCGATTTGCTTAGCACGCGATGTTGCCTGCTTCGCTTTAGATGCGTTTGCAGAGAAACGCGCTACGAAGGTTTGAAGCTCAGCAATTTGTGCTTTCTTCTTCGCGTTATCTGCCAGCAGACGCTCACGCGCTTGTGTCGCTGCTGTCATGTATTCGTCGTAGTTACCTGGGTAAACACGCAGTTCACCGTAGTCCAGGTCAGCCATGTGTGTACATACTGAGTTCAGGAAGTGACGGTCGTGCGAGATGATGATCATGGTGCAGTTACGCTCGTTCAGCGTATCTTCCAACCAGCGAATCGTGTCGATATCCAGGTTGTTCGTCGGTTCGTCAAGCAGCATAATATCAGGGTCTGCAAACAGAACCTGAGCCAGCAGAACACGCAGTTTCCAGCCCGGTGCAACCTGGCTCATCAAGCCATAGTGCTGCTCAACAGGAATACCTACCGCCAACAACAGTTCGCCCGCTTTGGACTCTGCCATGTAGCCGTCCATTTCCGCGAACTCAACTTCCAGATCCGCAACACGCATACCGTCTTCTTCGCTCATTTCTGGCAGAGAGTAGATACGGTCACGCTCTTGCTTCACTTCCCACAGTTCTTTGTGACCCATGATAACGGTATCGATAACTGTGTATTGCTCGTAAGCAAACTGATCCTGATTCAGCTTCGCAACACGTTCGTTAGGATCGACGCTGACGTTACCGCCGGTCGGCTCCAGTTCACGGCTCAGGATTTTCATAAATGTGGATTTACCACAGCCATTTGCGCCGATCAGACCGTAACGGTTGCCTTCACCGAACTTAACGGAAATATTTTCGAAAAGGGGCTTTGCGCCAAATTGCTGGGTGATATTAGCTGTACTAAGCAAGGTGATAATCCTGAACTGAGAATGGAAAACGCCGCAAGGGTACAGAGTTCGCTGCTGTACTTCAAGTAAACAGAGAAACAAGTCACATTTATGACGTTCGGCAACGTGAATTTTCGTGCAAGCTGCAGAAATCTTTGCCCTCGATCCCAACCTGCCCTATCAACATGGTCATTCAGCTTACTCTCCCGATTTGAAACTACACTTAACCGGATAAGGTGTTTCACTATTAATTATTCGCTCAATATTTGAGACAAAACCATAACGAGAGAACCATGAGCCTTAAAACGATGTGGCCTTTGAACAAACAGGTTTTCGGTAAGATTACTTCCATTAAGACAGTGGCTGTGACCCTGTGCGTGCTGCTTTTCACCTCTTTTCTTCCCCTGTTGTCTAACCATGCTTCAGCCGAAAACAACGCTAAGCAAATCCTTTACATCAATGCCTTCCACCGGGGATATGGCTGGAGTGACGAAGTTGAGAAAGGCTTGAGGGATACCCTCGACGAAGCTGCCGGAAATATCGAGTTGTCCGTGGTGTATCTTGACACGCTTCGGTTTGGCTCCAACACCATCAGCACAAAGATTGCAGAACTGCTAACCCTGAAGCGTGTTTCAGACCAAACGAGTATGGTGATCACATCTGATAATGCGGCCCTGAATTTCACACTGTCACACCAAAACCAACTGTTTCCGACCCAACCGATAATCTATACCGCACTAAAGGACTATCCCGCTTCTGCACTGCAAAACACCCAATTTGTGACCGGGATTTCTGAATATACCGACTATCAAAACGCCATCGACCTAGCGCTCTCTATCCATCCAGGTACCACATCGCTGGTATTTATCGGTACTACCAAGGAGAATCATAACAAGCACATTGTCGATGTTGTAAAAACCGATGTCATGCCGAAATACAACACGACTTACGACGTTGAATTGATCACTGACAAACCCGTCGACGAATTGGACGCCGCATTGGCACAGTTTCCCGCCAATACTTTAATTTTCGCCCTCAGCAATACCTTGCCAAAAAGTGATGGCAGCATGTACAGCCCGGCTGAAACCGCTCGCCTACTCGCTTCTATTACACCATTTCCCGTCTATACCTATTGGCATTCCCATATCGGCCATGGTGCAGTTGGGGGGCAAATTGTTACCGGATACAGCCAAGGGAAAGCGGCAGCGCAACTGGCACTTCAGATTTTAAGTCAATCGCCGGACGAACCCTTGCCTCCACCTCAATCCGCGCCATCATCTCTGTTTTTTGACCTCGAAGCTGTTGCCAAATATGGCATCGACGAAACGTTGATCCCGGAAGGAACGCGCTTTATCAATTTCCAGCCACCTATCTGGCAGGAATACAAAAACGAGGTGTTGATTACGCTTGTCGTGATATTTGGCCTTATTTCACTGGTGCTGGCATTTGTCCTGTTGACCAAAAGGCAGTCAGAAACGATTGAGCAAATCAATGACGAAAATGTTGAGTTAACCCATGCGCTGGATATCAATCAGGAAGCATTGGAAGACATCACCCATCAGTTTGAAGAGGTGAATCCAATTGATGAGTTGACCGGATTGAGCAACTTCCGCCATTTCAATGAAATGCTGGATAAAGAGTTGCGACGCGCAAGTCGTTACAAAACGCCGCTAAGCCTGCTTCTTATCTCAATTGACAGTTTTGAGGAGTACAAACGAACCAGCGGAGAGGAAAAAGCATATGAGCTGATGGCGGATGTCGGTAAAGTCATTTCCCAAACCTGCCAACGTTCCTCTGATGTGCTGGCGCATTTACTGGAAGAAAAGTTTGCGATTATTTTGCCCCACACCACTCGGGAAAACTCACTGATTGTTTGTCAAAAACTGCACGCCAATCTGGCAGAGAAGCACTATCCGTTCGTGTTATCCACAACAGGGACAGTCACACTCAGTATCGGATTATCTTCGCTGGAATCTACAGCAGATCGCATCAACCCTCAGCACATGTTTAATACCAGTGAAATGATGCGCATAGATGCTGAGCGCAAAGGTGGTAACGCCACCAGTACAGACATCATCAATACCCAGTCAACTCAGAGCGCGTTCAGAAATGAGTAGAGAGTCAGACCATGCAATGAGTTGAAAGGCTGTCACAGCTTGTCTAAACACAAGCTGTTTTACCGCACTATCCGACAACTCATCCAGATATATACACATTTATCGCAAGGTTAACCATCCTTGTCCGAAATGCCTTAGCTTGGTCACGTTGGTTGTTTTTCCAAATTTGTTCTGAACAAGTCCCGGAAAAGCTACTGTGCATCCGAAATACCTTATCGAAAGGCGCGCATATGTTATGTAGCGCCTCTTTTTCGGTGTTTAAATATAGGCTTCCATAAACATTTTGCTGACAAAGGTCAAGAGATTGAAGATTGAATTGTCTCATTTTAACAATACATAATTGAGAAACTTCGAGTTTAATCACCTCCTCATTCCACACAGTAGTTTCTAAATAAAAAAATAAAAATTAAAATACGATCAAATGAAGAAGATAAAAAACCATGACTCCAAACTCTCAATATCCTCTTAAGCTGTCAGTAGCTTTCACACTCACCATTAGTATTGTCATTGCATACATAACGCAGATGATATTCGGTGGCGAGTATTACTATCACTTTGCCATAGGCTTTGGGTATTCTGTCTCTTATTTTCTGTTGAGTTACACAACAGCCTCCTACTTTCCCCATTGGTCAAACTTCAAAAAGACATCCACTGCGACTATCGTTGGCGCCTTGATCGGCACCATAAATATGCAGTTTTGGATCTATATTTATCACGGTATGTGGAAAACGGAGTTTGTCATTCCTGTGCTAATGGCAACGGTATGCTTCTCCTTTTTTATTGCATATCTGTTTATTACCCGCGAGCGAGCTAATACGATTGAGGCTGAATTAAAAGACATTATGTTGAAGCAAGCTGAGCAGGAAAAAGCGCTTATTGATAGCCAACTGCGCAACTTGCAAGGACAAATGGAGCCGCACTTCTTATTTAATACGTTAGCAAATATCCAGGTATTAATTGATTCTGACGCTCAAAAAGCAAAGAAACTTTTAGAAAAGATCACTGACTTACTCAGAGCAGGTCTAAAACAACAAAGAAAGGAAACTATTTCACTCAATGATGAAGTAAAACTCCTTGACAGCTATTTGACCATACAGCAAATCAGACTTTCAGATAGAATGGCCTATAGCATCCATATAGATGAGTCACTCTCAGGACACACGCCAATTCCCCCATTTATTATCCAACCTGCTGTTGAGAATGCCATTGTTCATGGTATTGAGCCTTCCATAAAAGGTGGACATGTAGAGATTTCATTTAAAAAAGATGGCCCCCATCTGCTTGTCGAAGTACAGGACAATGGCATCGGTTTCAATGAAGCCTCAAAAGGGAATGGGGTGAGCATGAACAACGTCCGGAAGCGGTTGAACACCCTCTATGGTAACAATGGTAAATTGGAACTTATCCCGCATCATGGTGGCGGGTTTACAACAAGGATATTTTTTCAATGCGAGTAATTATTGCAGACGATGAACCCTTACTTCGACACCATCTAAGTAAGCTGTTGGAAGACATCTCGTCAGAAATTGAAGTAGTAGCCTGTGCCAAAGATGGCGTTGAAGCCGTCGACAAAATTAAAGAACAACAACCAGACGCGGTTTTTTTAGATATTCGCATGCCTGGGTTAGATGGACTCGAAGTTGCCTGTACCATTAACGCCCTTCCCAAACCGCCCCGTATTGTCTTTATTACCGCCTATGACCATTATGCGATTGAAGCCTTTGAACAAGGCGCGCTGGATTACCTCGTAAAACCCATCAATGAGGATCGCCTGGAGAAAACCTGTCAGCGCCTGCTGTCCAAATCTGGGCACCATGGACAAGTCGACAGTGACCAACTTATCCAGCTGCTGGAACACGCTCAGGAAAAACGCACATCCAATCTCACTTGGCTAAAAGCCGCCAAAGGGGATGATATCCATCTGGTGCACGTTGATGATGTAGAGTACTTCCGAGCTGAAGACAAATACGTCACTGTCGTGACCAAAGAAAACGAGTTCATCATTCGCACACCGCTTAAGAACCTGGTGAGAATGTTAGATGAAGAAAGCTTTTGGCAAATCCACCGTTCGGTCATTGTTAAGGTCTCTGCCATTGGCAGGGTATCGAAAGACATCACCGGCAGAATGCATGTCGAAGTAGCTTCCACACTCTGCAAATTGCCCGTCAGCCGCAACGCGCATTCGCTGTTTAAACAGATGTAGAATCGCTTCAATATCACTAATTAACAGTTCATCACGCAATGCGACAATTAATCGCATTGCGTTTTGTTTTTGAGGGCAATGCATTACTGTGCGCAATATAGATATGTTCCATTGCTGTCGTGAGGTTTGCCTTGTTCATGAGAAATTCGCTTTGGGTTCAGTGCCTGTTTGCAACTGTCCTTACCGTTGCATTCTCTCTTTCACTTACTCTCGCACGGGTCGACGCTTCTCCAGCCACTAAATCACTCCAGGAATTCTATCTTGATGCCACCCTTGGCAACACAAAAGCCAGCGCGCAAGTTTTAGTGACACTCGAAAACCTGCTAATCCAATATCCCAATGACCCATTGCTGACCGCTTACTATGGCAGCACTTTATCGATGAAGGCGAGAGATGCCTGGCTCCCCTGGAATCGTCAGAAGTTCGTGGCGGCAGGTGTAAGCTCATTGAATAAATCGCTGGCGCTCTTAACTGACGAAGCATTTGAAACGCCTTACTATGGTTTGAATGAAGGCATTTATATCCAATCCCTCGCTGCCATCAGTTTTATGCATATGCCAACACACCTGAATCAACGCCAGCGCGGTCTGGAGATTTTGAGTGCCATGATGAATTCAGACAGTTTTCACTACTACCCCTTTGGCCCACGAGCCTGGATTCATATTGGCGCTGTAAAAGGTGCACTTGAAATGGGTGAGATCCAATTTGCCAATCGTTGGGCAAACGAAATGAAAATGCTCGCCCCCACTCACCCTTTGACCAGAGAAGCGTTGACGCTGGTAAAAGAAGCGAAAATCTGACCCAGCAGGGATGTAAAATTCGTCGGGTGGTATGCATCATCTCTTCCATATAATTTCGTTGGCCACTCTGTTTTGTTCAAGTGTGCGACTATTCCAAACTCCTTCACGCAACTTTCCAGCATTTCAGCGGGTCTGATAACTAAGCAGCTATGCTGAAAAGCAGCATTAGCGAACACCGCACGCTCAACAGAAGGAGCCTTCCATGTCCTTATTCCGCGTTTTTACCCTGATAACCGTGGCATTTCTGGCAGCGTGTACCAAAAGCGTTTACACGGACTACAACCAGCACTTTGCTTACAACGAAATCAAAACCTTCGAGATAGCCCCGACACCGTCGTCATCACCGATATCGCTTGATGACAATAGGATAAAGCTTGCCCTTGTGCGGGAAATGACAGCCAAAGGCTTTGTGGAAACCCGCCATTCTCCAGACGTGCTTCTGAGATACCGAATCGATCCACGCTCAGAAAGTGTGGCTTATGGGCCTTCGTTTAGTTTTGGCTATGGATTTCGCAACTTTGGTATCGGCTACGACACTCCGCTGCGTATTGAAGAGAAACACTATGGGCAGTTAGTGGTTGAGATGATTGATGCCAAGACCAATCAGGTTATCTGGAAAGCGGTGTCCAACCGTAAGCTGACTGACAACATGACACCCAGCAATAAAAACACCTTTATCAATGAGCAAATCGCGAACATGTTTCTGGACTTTCCACCCGGTTCGTCCAAAAATCAATAAAATGTTTTTTTGAGCACTTGAAAGCAATCAGACCGACAAAAAGGCAAAATGGCACATTATCTAGGTTATTTTTTGACTTTACATGTCAAAATTTGAAGACACCAAAGAGACGCCAGAAAAATGGCGAGAATAGACAGCAATTCTCGACATAAGAGAGAAAGTTGCCATATTGGTGCTAAAAATTACAAAATGGCAGGCTACGCAACCGATTAAATTGCCTACTCCAGCCAATGGGTCATACAAGTAATTTTCTTTTTATTTCTTTAAATACAAAAACTTAAAATCATTAAGTTCATCCCAAGCAAACAAACAACAAAGATCGATTGACATCACACCTTTTCACCATAAAATACCCGCCCGTTTAACCAGAACACACATCATTTAGTTTGTTATATAGGTGTAAAATGGCGGCGGATAATAACTACAGCCTGGGCCCGGTCCCACAATCGGCACGAAAAGGTGTGCTTTCCCTGACAATGGTCATGTTGGGACTTACCTTCTTTTCAGCAAGTATGTGGACAGGAGGAACGTTAGGCACTGGTCTTACTTTCAATGATTTCTTCCTCGCTGTTCTCATCGGCAACCTCCTCCTCGGTATTTACACTTCTTTTCTTGGCTACATTGGCGCTTCCACCGGTCTTTCTACTCACCTTCTCGCGCGCTTCTCTTTCGGCACCAAAGGCTCCTGGCTTCCTTCTCTTATCCTCGGCGGCACCCAAGTGGGTTGGTTTGGCGTAGGCGTAGCCATGTTCGCCCTGCCAGTGCAAAAAGCCACAGGGATTGATACCAACATTCTGATCGCGCTTGGCGGTATTGCGATGACAGCAACCGTCTACTTTGGTATCTCAGCATTGATGATCCTGTCTGCGATTGCTGTTCCGGCAATTGCATTGCTGGGTGGTTATTCAGTCGTCGAAGCAGTAGACAGCGTAGGCGGCATTTCTGAATTGCAATCCATCGTGCCTGAAACGCCTATCGAGTTTGCGACCGCTCTGGCTCTGGTAGTGGGTTCGTTTGTGTCAGCGGGAACACTAACGGCCGATTTCGTGCGCTTCGGTAAAAGCCCACGCGGCGCTGTAATCGTGACCATGGTGGCGTTCTTTATTGGTAACAGCCTGATGTTTATCTTCGGCGCGGCAGGTGCGGCGGTAACGGGTCAATCAGACATTTCTGAAGTGATGATGATGCAGGGTCTGCTTATCCCGGCCATCATTGTTCTGGGACTGAACATCTGGACCACCAACGACAATGCACTGTACGCATCAGGTCTTGGTTTCTCGAATATTACCGGTCTGCCAAGCAAATACCTGGCAGTCGCAAACGGCCTGATTGGCACCCTGTGTGCGCTGTGGCTGTACAACAACTTTGTGGGTTGGCTGACTTTCCTTTCAGCAGCAATCCCGCCAATCGGTGGTATCATCATTGCCGACTTTATCAAGCACCGTGAGCGTTACAAAGACTTCACCAACGCGACATTCAAGACGGTTAACTGGGCAGCAATTGGCGCTGTTGCAGTGGGTATCGCAGCTGGTCACCTGCTGCCAGGTATCGTACCGTTGAACGCAGTCCTGGGTGGTGCGATTGCCTACCTGGTGCTTGATATGATTAACGAACAAAAGAAAACGGAATCAGCGCGTGCCTGAGGAAAACCCTATGTCAGCATCATTGCTCATTAAAAACGTTGTCATTCGCGGACAGCAAAACCTTTCGCAAATCCTGATCGAAGATGGCGTGATCAGCGCCATTGAAGACAACAACGCAACGCTGAACACTTCAGCCACAGTGATTGACGGTGAAGGCGGTATGGCACTGCCACCGTTTTGTGAACCACACATTCATCTGGACACCACGCAAACCGCGGGTGAGCCAAGCTGGAACATTTCCGGCACCCTGTTTGAAGGCATCGAGCGTTGGGCAGAGCGTAAAGCCATGCTTTCAATCGATGACGTAAAAAAGCGCGCTAAACAAACCCTGAAGTGGCAAATTGCCAACGGTGTCCAGCATGTGCGTACCCACGTTGACGTATCAGACCCAACCCTAATTGCACTGAAAGCCATGCTGGAAGTGAAAGCCGAAATGGCACCTTGGGTAGATATCCAAATCGTGGCATTCCCACAAGAAGGCATCCTTTCTTACCCGAATGGTAAAGAATTGCTGGAAGAAGCGGTGAAGCTGGGTGCTGACGTTGTTGGCGCTATCCCACACTTCGAATTCACCCGCGAATACGGTGTGGAATCGCTGCACTATGCGTTCGAGTTGGCACGCAAATATGACCGCCTGATTGACGTGCATTGTGACGAAATTGACGATGAGCAATCACGCTTTGTCGAGACCGTGGCCGCACTGGCGCACAAATACAACATGGGCGATAAAGTCACGGCAAGCCACACCACGGCAATGCACTCATACAACGGCGCTTATGCCTCGCGTCTGTTCCGTCTGCTACGTATGTCTGGCATCAGCTTTGTCGCAAACCCGTTAGTGAACATTCACTTGCAAGGCCGCTTCGATGACTATCCAAAGCGCCGCGGTATCACCCGCGTAAAAGAGATGCTGGCATCAGACATCAATGTCTGCTTTGGTCACGACGACGTATTCGACCCATGGTATCCATTGGGTACAGCGAACATGCTGCAAGTGCTGCACATGGGTCTGCATGTTTGCCAAATCATGGGTTACGACCAGCTGAACAGTTCACTGGATCTTATCAGCACCAAATCAGCTAAGACCCTGAATATTCAGTCGCAATACGGCATTGAAGTGGGTAAGCCGGGTAATCTTTTGATCTTGCCTGCAGAGAACGATTTCGACGCGCTGCGCCGTCAAGTTCCGGTGCGCTACTCGGTACGCAGCGGTAAAGTGATTGCGGAAACCCAACCAGCGACCACCTCGCTGCACTTGGAAGAGACCGAAGCAGTCACGTTCAAGCGCTAATACCCTCCAAAATAAAGACCCCGCACAAGCGGGGTCTTTTTTTATCTAAACCGGTTTATACCGCCGATAGCGAATGGCCAGCAAAGCAAATACCGGTATCCAGTAACCCGCCCCACCACCACCACCCGCAGCTGTCGTCGTTGGAGAAGACGATGTTTCCGACAACGAAAGCGTCGCCCCTTCAAACGCCAGGTTGCCATAAATCATCACGTAGTAGGTGCCTGACCCCAGTGACGATAAGGAACAGCTTTCCTGGTTGGAATTAGAGATTGACCGGCAGTCATACAGGGTTGTGGTCGGCGCTGCACCACCCCTCACATATAAATCCGCATCACCCAACCCGCCAGACAGGGATATTGTCACCCCATTGGTCACTGACATGGCTGACGCAGAAAGTGCATTGCTGGCAGACGACAGACTTCCATTGCCTGAAACCGTGAAGGAGTAATATATCGCCTGTCCTTGAAGTCCCTGAATGTCTGAGATGGGAGCCGATGTATCGATAGGATCGGCGCGCTGTTCTGGCGGTAAGTTTTCACTGTCCTGCACCAGGGATAAAGTTACTCCCGAGAAATTCGCATAGCCGTGAAGCATGACATAAAACTCATCGCCCGGTGCTCCGGAAGCAACACAGTATTCATTGTTCCCATAGTAGTAAGGGCGGCAATCATAATCTGATTGGGAAGGTGTGCTGCCCTGATTGAGGTATAAATCCGCATCGCCACTACCACCGGAAATCGCGACCCGCAAATCACTGCCGTCATCCGGAATGACAAACCGATAAAAAAGCGCATCTCCCCGGTTTCCGTAAAGCCCAGAAACACTATCGCCCACATTCAATGGTTGTGGCGGTGTTTCGGTGACTGCCAGCGTGATCGTTGCATTGCTATACGCGGTTTGCCCTGCAACCAGCACATTGTACTCACCACTGCCGGACAAGGTGACATCGCACACCTCCTCATTCGTGGCAGACAGGGATGCACAATCATAGTCAGTGGTGGTTGGCCAGCCATTGTATTTCACATAGAGGTTGGCATTACCAGAGCCACCGGACAGGGTGACTGTAGCACTGTCGGTGTTGGCAGGCAGTGAGAAGTAATAGTAGCTCTCAGAGCCAATCCCACCACTGATGTTGGTTACCGGGACGCCATGTGAAAGTGCCGTTGCATCAAGGCAGGCATAAACGCCAACCTGTTGGAACGCATTGGTCACATCTGTTGTGTTGTAGCCAAGGTCGCTCGCTGCCTGAACCACACCACAGCCGCCCTCATCGAACGTAGAATCTGCCGCCCAATACAATTTATTGGCAAACGCGAATGCCTCGAAAGCCTTGCGAACATCCCAACCGGTGGTGGTTGCCAGCAAATAAAATGCCCGGTTAAAAACACCACTGGAGTAATGCACATCAATGCCGCTGTAGTACTCGCTGGCGTGGTCAATCGAACTGCCGTCATCAGAGGGCGTAATAAAGTACCGGAGCGCACCGTTAGACTTAAAAATATCGGTACCAACTTGCCAGTCAACACTGCCCTTCCAATAGTATTCTGCCGCTTCACCGGCGATATCAGAGAAAGCTTCATTGATCCCGCCCGACATACCGCTGTAGATCAAATCCGAATTCTGGTCAGTAAATCCGTGGCTGACTTCATGGGCGGAGACATTCACATCCACCAGCGGAAAGAATCGGGTGTACCCATCGCCAAAGGTCATGGACGACCCGTTCCAGAACGCATTTTCATAGTTGGAGCTGTAATGTACACGCATCACAAGTTGGAAATTCAGTGGTGCAAACCCTAACCAATCCTGATACATATCGAAGACCAACTGCCCGAAGAAATGAGCATCATTCAACGGTGAGTAGGCACCATTCACCGCTTTGTAGCTGTTGTAGTTCGTGCTGTCACCGCAACTGTAACTGAACGCCGTACTGCCAGACGTACCGTGATTCAGGTCGACGGTTTTGACGTTCGCCGTCTCCATGGTGCAGGTTGTACCGCTTTTGCTGACCTTAAAACCGTTGTAGTCATTGCCAAACTGGTACAAGCCGGTCTTGGTATTTCCCCCAGGGCCTGTACCGGTCGCTTCCACATGGGTCAAACCATCCCACGTCTTAAGAATTTCGCCGCTTTTCGCATCAATAAAGGCGTGGGGGCGTGTTGGTTTTTCGGTGGGTAGGAAGAAACTGACTTTGTAGACGAGACGCGGTTGGTCATTTTCATCGAGCCAGATCAGAAGCTCAGCGGCTTCATTTTCCGGAGCCACAATCTCTGCTGCTGGCGGCTGAAACAGGTGCTGGTTTTTCAGAATCTGTAATGCACGCTGCCCGCTCACCGCCGGTGTGACGCTTTGCATCTCTGAATCGAGCGCAGCGACCATCTTTCCTCGCGCATTAACATGCGCATTATTCACTTTGTCAGAGACTGCCTGCCCCTGCAAAACCCGGGTTCCCAGGTAATACTGCTGGTGTTTAACTTTGACTTTACCATTAGGGAGAACAACGGTTTCGACAGGATAAAAACCGCTGGAAGATGACCCCGACTTAAGGGCAGAAGATGAAACCGCAGATGCGCTCAACATGGCATCCTCAACAGCCACACGTTTCGCTGTCGCCGCAGGGATCAACAGGTTAAAGCAAAGTACTGCCAAAACAGGCGTAAATTGTCGAACCATCACTGCCACTCCGAAAGTCACCTTTAAAACATTTGCCTCATTAATGAGTTAAGCATGGTTGATAGCGGCATTTTGATAAAGAAATCACCGTTAATTTTTAACGCGAACCAGTTTTCAAGGTTTCAGCATTTGACGGTTAGGTGTTTCAAGATAATTCTTTAATAAATACAGATAATTAATTTCTGTGAAGATTCCCCTTCTGAAAAAGCAGGGAGGCGAATGCCGTTATCGAAGACAAAATGTGACAAGAAATCCAGCATATTTCGGTCACCGCTGCAGACGTTAAAATTCAGGAAACAAAATTTCATCAATCGGTAAAAAATCTGTCAGTTTTATCCTTGAATACACGCGGTTTTGTCTTTAGTGTGGCGGGAGAATTATCAACTGGAAGTGACCTTGTTGCTACGCTCAGGGGAACGGATTAGCATTTACGACCAGGATTTAGTTGTGGAACAACTCAACTTACTTATCGATTATTTCAGCGAGCACAAATTCTTACTCACCGTATTGGTGATCGCTGTAGTCTGGACCATCCGAAGGCTGCTGATTAATGTCATCTGGGGAGATACCAACTTCCTGAGTGAAGAACAGCGCAAGTGGATCTCCACCACCAAAAACGGCACCTTCACTTTATTGCTGATCTTGATGTTTATCGTCTGGCGGTCAGAGATCAACGAATTTGCCCTCTCCCTTACCGCGATTGCTGTTGCCGTGGTGGTCGCCTCAAAAGAGATCATCCTCTGTTTTACCGGCTCTATTCAGCGTGCCAGCTCGCGCTCGTTCCAGATTGGGGAGTGGATAGAAGTCGGCGCCCTGTGCGGTGAAGTGATTGAACACAACCTGATGGCAACCAAGATCCAGGAAATCGACCTCCAGGGTGGCACTTACAACTACACCGGCAAGACAGTTACCTTTCCGAACAGCCTGTTTTTCACCACGCCTGTGAAGAACCTGAACTTCATGAAACGTTATGTTTATCATGAGTTTAATATCACGGTAAAAGAGACTGCCAACCTTTACCCCCTGGTGCCGAGTATCCTTGCGCGCATTGATGACCATTGCGAAGATTTCCATGAAGTGGCAACCCGTTACAACCAGGTTATTGAGCGCCATGCTGGTGTCGACCTTCCGGGTGCCGACCCGCACATTTATGTCACCACCACAGAACTTGGCGACCAGCAAGTTCATGTCAGGCTCTTCTGCCCTACCGAGCGTGCTACCGAGCTTGAGCAGTTAGTGCGTGAGGATTTTATGAGCCTCTATTGCGAAAGAATCCTGAAACAACCGCCGGTTTCATTCGCTGAAGACCTACTCACAGACGCCGAAAACAACGCTCTTCACTGTTAACTCCCCGTTCAATTCTATACCGGATGGCTGCCCTAATTATCGGGCAGCCATTTTTGTTTTCCGCCCAAATATTTCAACTTTGTAAAATCAAGAAAGTAAAAAATTTATCATTCCCTCTTCAAAAAAGTACTTTTCTGCATCCAAATTATTCCCACTTGTCTTTTTTTGATCTTCTATTGTTACGAGGATGTTAACCACAATTCGCAGTACATCCCTTAACAGTGAGGAACAATAAAATGCACGCTACAAGGAAAACGATAACTGCTGTCGCTGCACTGTGTGCGGCTTTCTCTGCCTCTGCGCTAGCGGAAACCGAGCTGACTATTGCAACGGTTAACAATGGCCACATGATTGAGATGCAGAAACTTAGTAAAGAATTTGAAAAGGAAAACCCTGACATCAAGCTGAACTGGGTAACACTGGAAGAAGGTGTACTTCGCCAACGTGTCACCACAGATATCGCGACCAAAGGCGGTCAGTTTGACGTAATGACCATCGGTATGTACGAAACACCAATCTGGGGTAAAAAGGGTTGGCTGAACGAAATCGTTACCGATGAAGAGTACGATGCCGATGATCTGCTGCCAGCGATGCGTGCTGGCCTGTCTGTTGATGGCAAACTCTACGCTGTGCCTTTCTACGGTGAAAGTTCCATGGTGATGTACCGCAAAGATCTGGTCGACAAAGCCGGCATGACCATTCCAGACCGCGCTACCTGGGGTCACATTCAGGACGTTGCAGCGGCTATCCACGATCCGGACAACGGCGTTTACGGTATTTGCCTGCGCGGTAAGCCAGGTTGGGGCGACAATGCGGCATTTATCACCACCATGGCAAACTCGTTTGGCGCCCAGTGGTTTGATGAAGACTGGAAACCACAACTGACCTCTCCTCAATGGCAACACGCCGTCAACTTCTATGTGGATTTGCTGAACAACTACGGCCCTCCAGGTTCATCCTCAAACAGTTTCAACGAAATCCTGGCGCTGTTTAACGAAGGCAAATGCGGCATCTGGATTGATGCGACCATTGCAGCTTCTTTCATTTCCGATCCTAAGCAGAGCAAAGTGGCTGACAAAGTTGCCTTCGCACAGGCTCCGGTCGCTGTAACTGACCGCGGTTCAAACTGGCTATGGGCATGGGCACTGGCAGTACCTGCTGGCACCCAGAATGCAGAAGCGGCTGAGAAGTTCGTGAAATGGGCGACTTCGAAGGATTACATCAACCTGGTAGCGAAAGAAAACGGCTGGGCAGCCGTACCAACCGGTACGCGCCAATCGACCTATGCCAACCCGAACTTCCAGGAAGCAGCGGTATTTGCTGAGGCCGAGCTGGCAGCCATCAACTCTGCCGACCCATCCAACAGCACGCAAAATCCAAGCCCATACATCGGCGTTCAGTTCGCAGCCATTCCTGAGTTCCAGGCCATTGGTATTGCAGCCGGTCAACAGTTTACCTCCGCATTGGCAGGCAAAATCTCTGTTGAACAAGCGCTGAAAAATGCGAACAAGTCTGCTGACCGCGAAATGCGTAAAGCGGGTTACTACAAATAAGAGTCGTTATGCCGGGCAGTTCCCTGCCCGGCTTCTTATTCAGCTTTATTGGTAATTTCACATGCAAAAACTGTTACCTAGGCTGTTGGTTGCCCCCTCCTTCATCAGCTTGCTGTTGTGGATGATCGTTCCGCTTTCGATGACGATCTACTTTTCAACCATCAGATATAACTTACTTTATCCGGGGGAGAACGATTTCATCGGCTCGATGAACTTCGAGTTCTTCTATACCGATGAAGCTTTCTGGCCGGCGTTGTTCAATACCCTGACTCTGGTTGGCATGGTATTGGTGGTGACCGTCATTGGCGCGCTGCTCATCGCCGTCGCCCTCGACAAACCTTTTTTTGGCCGCGGTGTCGCACGTGTTCTGCTCATCTCGCCCTTTTTCATCATGCCAACGGTCAATGCGCTGATCTGGAAAAACATGATGATGCACCCGGTTTACGGTGTTCTCGCAGCGCTTTGGGAAAGTGTTGGGCTTGAGCCCATTGACTGGCTGGCGGAATACCCGTTGGGTTCGATCATCGCCATGATCAGTTGGCAGTGGATGCCTTTTGCCCTGCTGATTTTAATCACCTCTCTGCAGTCAATGGATCACGAGCAAAAAGAAGCGGCACTGCTCGATGGCGCCACCGGTTGGCAGGTATTCCGTTACCTGACTCTGCCCCACCTTGCGCGTCCAATCGCTGTGGTCATGATGATTGAAACCATCTTCATGCTTTCTGTTTTCGCAGAAATTTTCGTCACCACAGGCGGTGGCCCTGGCTATGAATCCACCAACCTCGCCTTCCTCATCTTTGCGCAGGCACTGATGCAGTTTGACGTCGGCGTGGCATCTGCCGGTGGTTTGATTGCCGTTATTCTTGCCAACATTGTTGCGTTTTTCTTGATACGCGCCATTGGCAAAAACCTGGTGGCATAGGGGGACTTATGGCTAAAGACGTTTCATTAATCGACCAAACCGGCTGGCTCCGCCCTATCATCTGCTGGGCGATCGCCATCCTGGTGTTTTTTCCCATCCTGATGATGCTGATCACAGCCTTCAAGACCGAACAAGAAGCCATCAGCGTACCGCCGACGTTTTTCTTTGAACCGACGGTAGAAAACTTCGGCATTGTGCAGGAGCGCAGTGACTATATGAAGTTTGCGATTAACTCGGTGATCACCGCGTTTGGCTCCACCATTTTGGCTCTGATCATCGCCATTCCGGCGGCGTATTCCATGGCATTTTTCCCGCAAAAACGCACCAAAGATATGTTGCTATGGATGCTTTCCACCAAGATGCTCCCAGCCGTAGGTGTACTGGTGCCGATTTATATCCTGTGTCAGAAAACTGGGCTTTTGGACACTACACTGGCGCTCACCATCATCTACACGCTGATCAACCTGCCAATCGTGGTCTGGATGCTGTTTTCCTACTTCAAGGACATTCCAAAAGACATCCTTGAAGCGGTGCGGCTGGACGGCGCCGATACCCTCGGTGAAATCCGCTACGTACTGCTACCGCTGTCACTCGGCGGTATCGCTTCTACCGCATTGCTTTCCATTGTGCTGAGCTGGAACGAAGCATTTTGGTCAATCAACCTGACCTCTGCGAACGCAGGAACACTGGCAACCATGATTTCGACCTACTCCAGTCCGGAGGGTCTGTTCTGGGCGAAATTGTCTGCTGCGTCCACGCTGGCCTGTGCGCCTATCGTCATTCTCGGTTGGTTCTGTCAGAAACAACTGGTTCAGGGATTAACCTTCGGGGCTGTAAAATGAGTTACTTACAAGTCAATCACTTATACAAAAAATACGGCGATACGCTGGCATTGAAAGATATCGATTTCGAGATCAAAAAGGGCGAATTCGTGGTCTTCGTCGGGCCATCCGGCTGTGGTAAATCTACCCTGCTTCGTACCATTGCCGGTCTGGAGTCGGCCTCGGACGGCGATATCCAGCTCGACGGCCAGTCCATCATCAACACCCATCCATCGCAGCGCGACGTGGCCATGGTGTTCCAAAGTTATGCGCTTTACCCGCACATGTCGGTGAAAGACAACATGTCGTTCGCGCTGAAACTGGCCAAGCGTCCGCAACAGGAAATTGAAGAGAAAGTGTCCAAAGTGGCTAAGGCACTAAAGCTCGACGCCCTGCTTGACCGCAAACCCAAAGCGCTTTCCGGCGGCCAGCGCCAGCGTGTGGCCATTGGCCGTGCGATTGTCCGAAACCCCAAAGTGTTCCTGTTCGACGAACCGCTTTCCAACCTGGATGCCGCGCTGCGTGTGGAAATGCGCATCGAACTTTCGCGCCTGCATCAGGAGCTGGGTGCGACCATGATTTACGTCACCCACGATCAGATTGAAGCCATGACACTGGCCGACAAAGTGGTGATCATGAGTCAGGGGGAAGTAGCGCAAATCGGTACGCCGCTGGAGCTTTACCACCAGCCTGCTAACCGCTTTGTTGCAACCTTTATCGGCACGCCGAAGATGAACGTTTTGCCAGTCGACAGCGTATCTGCCAGCGACACAACACTGGATGTAAAATTCAACAGCGATGCGTCAATCCGTCTAGATGCTAGCCTGTTCCAGGGCAACGCCGACAACGCCAAAGCCATTGGATTCCGCCCCGAATCCCTCGCTTTCTGCGAACCGGAAGACGGCGATCTGAAAGGAGATGTGGAGGTGATCGAGCAATTGGGTTCAGAAACACTCACCTATGTCCGTACCCTGAGCGGCGAAACAGTGGTGGTGCGTGCAGACCCTAAATTTACACCAACACTGCGCCAGACAATCGGCGTGAAACTGACGCCGGAAAAAGTCTACCTGTTCAACCAGGATGAAAAGTCTCTCAATATTTACGGGGAGGTTAGCCATGTCTGATAACTTGCGTCTGGTACATTTTGGTATTGGCGCTTTCCACCGTGGTCACCAGGCGTATTACCTGAACCTGCTCAACGAGAAGTTGCCCGAGGCAGAACGCTGGTACTACACCGATGTCAATCTGCGTAAAGAAACCCGGGCGATCCCTGAAGCACTTAAAAAACAGAACGGCCACTACCATTTCAAACGCATCGCTCCGGATGGCACGGCGCAGTATATCGCCATCTCCAGCATTGACCGTGTGGAAGATGCCTCTGAAGATGCGTCCATCGTCAGCCGTATCTTCACCGACGATTGCGTGAAAGCCGCGACAATCACGGTCACAGAGGCAGGTTACTACCTGACAGAAAGCGACGATTTGGATACTGCTCATCCGGAGATTGCCCATGATTTGGCGGTGATCAGGCAGGGTTCCGGCCAACCGAAAACCTTGTACGGTTTTCTGGCGCTTGCCCTTCTGGCACGTCAGGCCATGGCAAATGGCGCAATTACCGTTGCCACCTGCGATAACCTGCGTGACAACGGTAAACGGCTGGAAAAAGCCTTCCGCCAGTTTGTTGATGCCGCATCACTGAGTTCGCTGAATACCTGGATGAGTGACAACGTCACTTTTCCATGTTCAATGGTCGACCGCATTACACCAGTGCCACCGGTAAACCTGCCGGAAGAGATCAAACGGGAAGTGGGTGTCGAGGATGCCTGTCCTATCATGGGTGAGGACTTTGAGCAGTGGGTGATCGAAAACAAGCTTGCTGCTGAGTTCCCACCGCTGGATAAAGTCGGAGTGACTTTCACTCACAATGTCCACGCTTTCGAAGAGGCAAAGATCCGCATTCTCAACGGCGGGCATTTCCTGCTTTCCTATGTCGGGGCACTGCGCGGCTATAAAACCTACGATGAAAACATCCGCGACGATGAACTGAACGCGCTCCTGACGGAGTATCACCAAAGAGAGGTGATCCCAACCATTTACGAGCATCCGTTCGATCTGGAACAGTACCGCCAGATCATTGTCTCGCGCTTCAGCAATGCCTATATCGCCGACTCCATTGAACGCATCGCCATGGACAGCATCAGCAAGTTTCCGCAGTTTATCCTGCCTACCGTGCGCTTCAATCTGGAGCGGGGCTATTCACCCAATGCCGCCGTCACCCTGATTTCTCACTGGTACTGCTTTCTGGCTTTGCTTATCGAAGGGCGCTTCAGCTTTAACTACAAAGACCCTTATCTGAATGTTGCCAAAGGGTGGATGGAGAAAAACGATCCAGTCAAAGCCTTTCTGGCAGACCCGGATATCTGGCAAGGACTCAACCAACGCTTCCCACTGTTTGGCGAGCAACTGGAACAACAAATCCAGACCACTCTGGATGCTTATCAGGAGCGTTATCCATGACCATTTCTGTACAGCAAAACGGCGCCCCACTGTTGGAGGGTAAAGTCGCCCTCTTGAGTGGTGCCAATGGGGGTATTGGGCTTGCCGTAGCCTATGCCTATTTAGCGAGCGGCGCCAAATGTGTTATCGCTGATCTGCCTGTTGACCCGTCCGCAGGTGTCGAAGCCTTATTGAAAAAATATGGCGACAATGTTGCTTATGTTCACGGTGACATTACACAGGCAGAGGCGCGCCATCATTTGGTAAACGCGACCCTCGCCCAGTTTGGACAAATCGACGTGCTGTTCAACAACGCTGCGGTATTCGATATGGGGCCGTTACTCGAAGCGTCTGAAGCGCAGTTCGACAAACTTTTCAACGTCAACGTCAAAGGCATGTTCTTTTTGATGCAGGATGTCGCCAACGCCATGGTTAAAGCCGGCAATGGCGGCAAGATAATCAACATGGCATCGCAGGCAGGTCGACGCGGCGAAGCGCTGGTAGCCCACTATTGCGCCACCAAGGCCGCCGTGATCAGCTATACCCAATCTGCAGCACTTGCGCTGGCGGAGCACGGTATCACAGTAAACGGGATCTCACCCGGTGTTGTCGATACCCCGATGTGGGATCATGTCGATGCTCTGTTCGCCAAGTATGAACACCGCCAGCCTGGCGAAAAGAAAAAACTGGTGGGAGAGGAAGTGCCACTCGGCCGCATGGGCGTGCCGACGGACATTGCCGGCACTGCGCTGTTCCTGGCCTCTTCCCTTTCCGATTACATCACCGCCCAGACATACAATGTCGATGGCGGTAACGTGATGAGTTAATGCAATGGCACACTTTATTGGCATTGATGTCGGTACTTCAGCTGTAAAAGTGCTGTTGATGGACGGCGCAGGCGCGGTGCTGGATACCCAATCCGCCTCTTACCCTGTCAGCCAACCCAAACCGCTATGGAGCGAACAGGATCCTGAACTTTGGTGGCAGGGCACCCTTGATGCCGTCCATCAGCTTAAAGCAAGGCAAACAAAGGCTTGGCAGGAAGTGGTCGCTATCGGCCTTTCCGGCCAGATGCACGGTGCAGTATGTCTCGACAGCGAAGACAAGCCTATCCGCCCCGCCATTTTGTGGAACGATGGCAGAGCCTGGCAGGAGTGCGAAACACTGAACCGCGCGGTTCCGAGGCTTGGTCACATCGCCGGGGTACCTGCGATGCCCGGCTTTACCGCGCCCAAACTGATGTGGATGAAAACCCACGAGCCGGATAACTTTCAGCGCATCCAGACCGTGCTGCTGCCCAAAGACTATGTCCGCCTTAAGCTGACCGGAGAGCGCTGCACGGATGTGAGCGATGCAGCTGGAACCCTTTGGCTTAATGAGCAGGAGCGGCAGTGGGAAGAGCAGATTCTGGCGGCAAGCGGGCTGACTTTGCAACAGATGCCAAAGCTGGTCGAAGGGAACGAAATCACCGGAAAACTCACGGCAGACGCGGCCTCGGCACTGGGGCTTTCCCCTTCTGTGGTGGTTTGCGGTGGCGGTGGTGACGCCGCGGTGGGCGGTGTGGGCATTGGCGCGATCAATGAAGGCGACGCCTTTATCTCTATCGGTACTTCCGGGCAGATCTTTGTCGCCAAAGAGCAGTATTCTGCAAACCCTGAAAAATATGTCCATGCCTATGCGCACGCCATTCCCGGACGCTGGTATCAAATGGCCTGTCTGCTGAACGGTGCTAGCCCACTGGCCTGGTTTTCCAAAATTTGTGGCCAGCCTGTCCCTGCCCTGTTGGAGGAAGCGCAAGCCAACCAGCATGACAAAAGCGAAGTACTTTTCCTGCCCTACCTGACCGGTGAAAGAACGCCCCATAACAACCCTTTCGCCACCGGATGTTTTCAGGGCATGACCGCGGCAACAGAGCGGCATCACCTTACGCAGGCTATCCTTGAAGGCATTGCGTTCAGTTTCCGCGATTGCCTGAATGCCCTGTCTGAAGACGGTTTACCCTTCAGCGAAATGGGCGCTATCGGCGGCGGGGCAAAAAGCCGTTACTGGTTGCAAATTCTCGCCGACGTCCTGAATGTGCCAATCCGGCAATACGTAGGTGGAGAAACCGGCCCGGCACTGGGCGCTGCTAGGCTGGCTTATCTGTCTGTCACCGGCGACACACCAAAGACAATTTGTGTCATGCCGGAGATAGCGACAATTCTGACACCCGATACAGCGAAGTACCCGGAGTACAGTGAAAGACACGCCCGGTTTTCTGAACTGTACAAAAACATTGAAAAACCTGAGTAAGTTTTGGGGGTGACAATGTCTGTTTCCAAAGATCCGGTATGGGAGTTTATACAGATCGAGGAGCAATCCATTTTCTATAAAGAACATGGAGTGCCCCACCACAGTATTCACTGGCACGTACATGAGCAGTATGAACTCCACCTGATCGTAAAAACCAACGGTAAAGCCATGATAGGTAACTACCTCGGGCCATTCTCGCCCGGTCAGTTGACCTTGGTTGGCCCCTGGCTTCCCCACAATTGGGAAAGCAACCTGCAACCCGGTGAAACCCACAAATTGCGCGACATGGTGATCCTGTTCAAGCCCGATTTGTTTGATACCGCCGCCAATTCTTTTCCTGAATTGGCACAGTTCGCCAATTTGCTGGAACAGGCCAAAATGGGGATCGAGTTCCTGAATGTGCCGTTCGAGAAAGCGGTTTACCATTTCGAGCAGGTGAAAAACAGCGAAGGGGTGACAAGGCTGATCAACTTTCTGTCGTTCGTCGATTACCTCAACAACACCAGCACCCGTCTGCTCTCCAATATGCCCGCATCTGAAGTGAAGGACGCCGGTACCTTGCAGGCGCGGATCAATGATGTGGTTGACTATGTGATGGAGAACTATCAGCAGCCTATCCGGCTGAAAACCCTGGCAGACAGGCTGGATATGACAGAATCCTATTTCTCGCGATTTTTCCACCAGTCTTCCGGGCACAGGTTTATCGACTTTGTGAACCGGGTTCGGGTGCAGCGCGCATGCGTGTTACTCAGCGATACCAACGACACCATTGCGGATATCAGCCAAATGGTGGGATTTCACAACCTGGCAAATTTCAGCCGTCAGTTCCGCCGGATAAAAGGAATAAGCCCACTCGCCTACCGTAAAAAGTACAGCGCCCAATAGCCTTGCTTACGCAAGGTCAGAATGCCGGTATCGAGTGATTGACTCAAAGAGTCTGATGCTCAGCGCCCTTTCGAAAGTTGCTGGATTTGACCGGTTTTGGGGACGTGGGATTTGTATACCTCAGCCGCTTCCAGAAACTCATCCAGGGCGATGCTGGCTGTGCAGTAGCTCTGGCTTTTGTCATACGCGACTCGGGCGATATCGATACTCTCTTCCGCAACACGACGTTTTTCCATCGTGTTCTGACTATCGCTGAATGCAACCTGTTGGTGCAGCAGCTTGTTGCGAAGATTGATCTTGCAGATGGGCTCGTTGCTATTGATGCGCTGCTTTTCGTGCAGTGCGGCAACATTCTTTACATCGGTATAGGTGTTGTTTTCGCCTGAATGCGCCCACAACGAAAACAAAGTGGCCGCCATTCCTACAACAAGGTGAAAAGCAAAACGCATGGGAGGGTACAGCGCTCTCAATGAGTGTCTTATCAATGGGTTGCATTAAAACATATAACAAACTGATTGTTTAGGGGTTAAGTCATATTTTAAAAGCACCCAATGGAACCGGCAGTTAAACCCGATATTTTGACAACAACACAAATGTTGGCCCGCTTTTCCCAAACAACCTGAAGATTCAGGTCGTTTGGGGAGACCTACACCACGCCACCGGTTGCATCCATAATGCTGCCAGTGATATAGCTCGCTTGTTCTGACAACAGAAAGCAAATTGCCGCTGCCACTTCTTCAGGCGTTCCGCCTCGTTGTAGCGGGATCCGTGGCGACAATCTAGAAATCCTGTCCGGCTCACCACCGTCCGCATGTATTTCAGTGTGTATAAACCCCGGCCGCACACCATTAACGCGGATCCCCTCGCTAGCAACTTCTTTGGCAAGTCCTATGGTTAAGGTATCCATCGCGCCTTTGCTTGCTGCGTAGTCGATATATTCATTCGGTGACCCGCTCCTTGAAGCGCCAGATGACACATTTACTATCGCGCCGCCTTTTCCACCCTGGCTCAACGACATCCGCTTAACCGCTTCCCGGGCGCAGAGAAAACTGCCAGTAACATTAACGGCCAATACCCGGTTGATCCGCTCAGCGCTCATTTCCACCAGTTTGGATTGGGTAAACAGAATGCCCGCATTGTTGACCAGACAGGTCAGAGGAAGCCCCTGCTTATCAATGACGTCAAACATGGCCAACACCTCGGATTCATTCGAGATATCTGCCTGTACACAAAACGTCTGACCGCCCGCTGCGTTGATTTCTTCCACCAGACGCTCCGCGGTTTCCTGCCGCTGAAAATAATTAATGCAAACCCGGTAACCTTGAGCCGCCAATTGCCTTGCTGTCGCAGCGCCAATACCGCGGCCTGCCCCCGTGATAAGGGCGATTTCATCTCTCACTGCTGTCATGACTTTTTCCCTGCGGTTGGAAAGGCAATATCAGCGATATCCACCAGTTGCCAAGGGCGTCCTTGATTGCGGTAAATACGTTTATTCAGCCTCGGATAATCCGCTTCGTCGTGCGCCAAACGCTGACCGACAACAATACACCGCAGTGTTTCCTCGCCGGTATTGGTCATTACATGAGGCAAGCCACCTGCCGGATAGCCGATAAAATCCCCTTCACCGACAGCCGTCGTTTCGTCACCAATCACGACCTCCCCACTACCGGAAAGCACGTAGACGCACTCATCTTCGAAATAGTGAACATGGTATTCAGTAGAATCGTGACCGGGTGCGATCTCGATAATGTGAAAGCCAATCCCTGTCAGCCCAACCTTGTCGCCCAGTGACTTATTGGTTCGCACAGCGTTAGGGTTCAGAAAATGGGTTTTATTGAGCCCTTCCATCTCCTCAATATCTTTCTTTTTGATGACGTAATCGGCCATAGGTATTCCCTTTCTTCTACGCGCATGAATTCAATACCATGCCATTGCAAGCCGTTAAAGAACAGCGCGCAGACGAAAGAAGGCAGAAAGGAAAGACTGCTAGTGGAAAAAGGATAAGGTCAGTGAAAACGTGGCAGCAAGGAAGCATCCAACTCCAGCCGCTCGCCTTCAAGAGAGGCGGGGTTCATTACATCGTCGATACGTGGGTCTGCCAGCATACGCTCCATCCCCCGATCACGGACTTCACGAGACGGCCAGATTATCCAGGAAAACACCACGACTGCGTCGTCAATGTGCCGTTCAAATGCAGCCAGTTGATCCGCGCTTTCTTCCTCGTTGCATGGCACGACACTTATGGCACCGTAAGCACGGATTAAAGGAATTGCTTCATCAAGGAGCCGATAGTAGGCATCAATGTTAAAGGCTGGAAGTACTGTGACTAAGCCATCTACGTATAGCATGATCTACATCCTCCAGCGGAACAATGCGCTAGGGGCTGTTGACCTTTGGTGGTTAAATTTTGTTCTAGCCATAAGCGTTTTAGGCGCGGCGAGGTGTGTGCCGCCTAGTTATTCTAAGCAAATACACCTCAACAAAGCATAAAACGCTTAGGGC